>JANWVS010000512.1 GCA_025056835.1 Gemmataceae bacterium
GGCGTTTACCTCGGTCTTCGGTTTCGCTGCCTTCCATCCCGCCAAAAACTTTCGCGCTCCCACCAATCCGGCCAACCAGAACGGCGTCGTGTTTTTCCCGGGAGCTTCGGGCGTGTACAAAGCCGGGGCGTTGGTCGGCGGCTTTGGCGTTTCCGGCGACGGCGTGGATCAAGACGACGTCGTCGCGAGCTTCGGTATCAAGAGCTATGCCCCGGCCGTGCGCATTCGGGTCGACCAGTTCTCCTTCCGCGGCGTGCGCTTGCCGTATTTCAAATTCCCGCGCAATCCCGAACGCTGACCGCCCCTTGCAGCTCGTGCCCCGCCGTGCCACAATAAGACCAATCTCCGACGGCAGCACTAGCGGGCGACGACTGGACCCGTAGATTCCTGGACAACGATCGGCGTTCTCGCGCGGGCGGCGTCGTTGCGAATGGCTCATGGCGGCAAGACCCTTGCGCCGGTACCAGTGCTTCAGCGCAAAGTAAGAGCGGCATGAGATGCCGTAGGAACGTTGGCCGCCGATTGGCCTTCTCTACATGCAGTGTGGCCGTTCCCATCGGGCAAAGTTGTGCACTTGGTCGGATCGGTGCGGCGGTTTCGGAGCAGCAATGGTGACTATTCGGATGGGCCTATCAGGAGACCAGTCTATGCGAAGTAGAATTTTGATGATGGGGATTGCGAGCGCCGTTGGTGCCGCACTGCTGGCCGCGGGGGCTACGACCGCCCAGGGCCAGGACAAAAAGGGGCCGCCCGCAGAGAAAAAGGGTAAAGCGTTCGAACGACCGGAGGGCAAGAGTTCGGTGCAGATGGTCGAACGCATTTTGTCGTTCGACGCCAACAAAGACGGCTCGCTCGATCGGGAGGAGTTGCGGCGCTTGATCGAAACTCTTTCGGCCCCGCCTGTCGGCGACGGACTGCAACGCAAACCACCGCAACCCAAGGGTGACGAGCCGCAGCGTAAGGGCCCGCCGTTTGGCCGCCGACCCGACGGGGATCGGCCCGAGTTCCCTCTGCCGGAACTTAAAGGGGCCAAGGGGCCGTTTGTTCCCAAGATGGGAGTGGAGGTCAAGCGCTTGATCGCCGAAATGGAACTACCCAAGGAAGCCCGGGAACGGGCCGAGCGCATGATTCAAGCGCATCAAGAGAAAGTCCGAGGTCTCGTGGCGCGTGCCCACGAAGAGCTGCTGGGACAACTGAAGGAAGTTCTCAGTCCCGAGCAGCACCGCACCTTCAAGGAAGCGCTCGAAAGGTTTGCCGGTCCGCCGGGTTTCGCTCCAGGCCCCGGCTTCGTCCCATTCCCGGGCAAGGATCCCGGTCGCCGGCCTGAGGGTGGTCCTGTCCCCCCTGATGTTTTGCGACCGTCGGACCTGGAACGACGCTTCGAAGAATTGCGCCGCGAAGTGGAGGAGCTACGGCAGCAACTTCGTAAAAAACAACCTTGACGGAAGTTCGTAACCATCGATCCTTCTCAGGTGTTGAAGCGATGAACGCGACGCAGGCGATCGCGGTCGGCGGCATGGTGCTGCTGGTCGCGGCGGGTGGCCGCGCCCAAGATTGGCCGCAATGGCGCGGGCCCGGACGGGACAACAAGGTGGCCGGTTTCAGCGTGCCGGCCACCTGGCCCAAGGAATTGACGAAACAATGGCGCGTCAAAGTCGGCGTCGGCGAGGCGTCGCCGGTCTTGGTCGGCGACAAGCTCTACATTTTCTCCCGCCAAGGCGACGAAGAAACAACCATCTGTCTCGACGCCGCCACCGGGAAGGAGATTTGGAAAGACCAATATGCCGCCGAGAAAGTCGTCAAGCCCGCAAGTGCTTTCCCCGGTCCACGGAGTACGCCGGCGGCGGGCGAGGGGAAGGTTTGTACTCTCGGCGTGGGCGGGGTCGTGTCGTGTCTCGACGCTGCCTCCGGCAAAGTGGTCTGGCGCAAGGACACGAGGTCGAAGCCCCAGTTTAACACGTCAACGTCGCCGCTGATCATCGACGGCAAGTGCGTCGTGTTTGTCGACGGCCTGACCGCCTTCGACCTGAAAACCGGTGAGGTCCATTGGGCGTGGAAAGGGGCCGCCGCCCCGTATGGCTCACCGGTCCTCATGACGCTCGACGGCGTGGTCACGGTGGTGACACCGGCGGTCAATACCCTCGCCGGCGTTCGGCTTGCCGATGGCAAGTTACTGTGGAAGCATCCCATCGGTCCGGGCGGAAAAGATTATCAACACAACTTCAGCACGCCGCTGGTAGCCGGCGACACAGTGTGGTATTCGATGTCGACCAAAGGCAAGGGCGGCTCAACCATTGCCCTCAAGATCGCCAAGAAAGGCGACGACTACGAAGCGACCGAGTTGTGGAAGAAGCCTTTTGCCGCCGCCGGTTATCATACACCCTTGCTTCGCGACAATCTCATCTTTGGGGTGTCGCAACTCGACCGCAATTTCTTCTGTTTAGACGCCAAGACCGGCGAACCGTTATGGTTCGACAAGGACCACCAGCGCGGCCAGTGCGGCTCGATTCTCGACGTCGGCAGCGTTTTGTTGGCGCTGACCAGCGACAAGGAACTGATCGCTTTTCCACCGAGTAAGACCGGCTTCACGGAGTTAGCCAAGTACAAGGTCGCCGACGCCGAGACTTGGTGCGTACCGATTGTGGCCGGCCGCCGCATCTACGTCAAGGACAAGGGCGGCTCGCTGACCCTCTGG
>JANWVS010000513.1 GCA_025056835.1 Gemmataceae bacterium
CAAACTCCGTCGGCCGCCCCTTGCCTTCCATATCGTAGCACGCTCGCAACGTGTCGCCGTCGACTTCGATAATCGCCAGGATCGTCTTACCTTTGTTGACACCGTCCTCGGAGGTGATGTCCACCGTCGTGGGTTTCGACTTGGCATCGATCTTCGCCGTGCCGCGATCCACGATCTGGCCCGACATGCTGACGGTGTACACATCGCCCTTAATCGTCAACCGGATCGCCAGTTTATCGACGACGTCGGCCGGCAGTTTCTTGCCGTCTTGTTCCATCTCAACGGCAATCCAGCCGCCGTCGATCGGCGTTTTCTTCGGACTACCCCCGACCGCGCCGACCGTTATGGCCAGCCACGCGGTCGCGAATAACGCGGTCATCGTGAGTCGTTTCATGCTACCGCCTCCAGGCGACAACCATCCGTCTTCTGCTGCAACATGCCTCTGCTGCTGCTAACTGTCCACGGTGGACACGCGCCGATGTTGGCAACAGATTTTCACAAGAGACTTGAAGCGAATCGTCAAGCAAATAACTTTCCGACTCGTCAGCTCGAGAATCGACGCCTTCGGAGGATCAATCGTCTTGCTCTTCGATTCCCTTGACGCGCTCCTCCGGTTTCGGGTTAACGATCAGTCGGCGATAGGCGATGGTGCCGAGCATCCACATCATGGCCAGCACAATGCCGCTGAACCACATGCGGATCGACTCGTGATCGGTGAATGCGGCCCAGGTGTTGACGACGTAACGAGGCAGTTCCAGGGCGAAGAACAACAAGCCCCAGAGAAACAACAACAACGTCAGTAAGGCAGCGATGCCGGGCAACAAATGCAAAATGTGCTGACCGGTGGTGACACCGACAGTCCGTACTGTCTGACCCCATTCGCGCGTCATGGTGTTGTAGCCGCAGTGAAGGCAGATGATCGCGTCTTCGCTTTCCATGAGGTTGGCGCAGTTGGGGCACCGAGCACGCACGTCGAATTCACCGAGCTTGTAAGGATCTTTGTCGTCGTCTTCGGCGTTCCAGGTCACGCGCTGCGTCGACTTGGCCTGATCGGGCTTTTTCTCCGGTGTCGCCGCCTTGAAGTGGGCCGCCGTAACGACAAACGGCGTCTGGCAGAGCGGGCATTTGATTTTCTTGCCCTGGAATTCATCCTTGCCCTTGAATTTCTTGGTGCAAGCCGGACAGGTGATGACGGGAGCGGCCATGGTCGAACCCTTAGCCAGGCCCGGCGTGAGCGGCGGCCGGACGGAAAGCACTGGTTGATTGCTGTTGCTCTATAGGATATTCCCCGCCGCCCGCTTTGCACAAGGGTTTTGATGCCGCCGCGCGTGCTGGTCGCCCTGGCCACGTACAACGAACGCGACAACCTCGCGGCGCTGCTCCGCGCAATTCGCCGTGCTGTGCCCGGCGCGGACGTGCTCGTGGTCGACGATGCTTCCCCGGACGGCACCGGCCGACTCGCCGACGAACTGGCCGCGGCCGACTCGCGGTTGCACGTCGTCCATCGCTCCGGCAAATTGGGCCTAGGCTCGGCCCTGCTTCTGGCCATGCGACGAGCGTTGGCGCACGACTACGACTATGTCGTTACGCTCGACGCCGACTTCAGTCATCACCCCCGGTTTCTGCCAAACTTACTGGCGGGAATGAACAATCACGACGTCATGATCGGATCGCGCTATGTCCACGGCGGCGGCATAATTGGCTGGCCTTGGTCGCGGCACTTGCTGAGCCGGGCCGTGAATCTCCTCTGCCGGCTGCTGCTGGGCATGCCGGTGCGCGATGCCAGCGGCGGTTTTCGGTGCTACCGCGTGGCCCTTTTGCGCCGCGTTGCCCTTGATCGCTTGATTTCATGCGGTTACTCGTTTCAGGAAGAGCTTTTGTACCATCTTTGGCGCGCTGGTGCGCGTCTTGGCGAAGCGCCGATTCTCTTCGAAAACCGTCGCCGAGGGTCGTCCAAGGTCGATGTACGCGAGGCCGTGCGATCGTTGAGCATTCTTGCGTGGCTCGGGGTCCGACGGTTCTTCCGCGATGGACTTCGTCCACCACTTCGCGGCGGGTGAACTCACGATCCCGCGGCGGCCCCGCCAGGCGACGATCTACGGCGGAGCCGCCGGGTACCAAGCGATCACGATGACTCTTCGTCTTGATCGTCGACTTGTCGATGAATGTCCGCCAAGCCGTACTGGTGGAGTTTCTTGCGGACCGTCGCGCGGTTCAGCCCGAGCCATTGCGCGGCCACGAGGCGATTGCCCTGTAAGCGGCGCATGATTTCCTCCAGCACAGGCCGTTCGACCGCTTGCAGCAGTTGCTCGTACAGGTCATGCGGTTCCGTGCCGGCGGCACGAAGCCGATCTTCCAGCCAGGCGAGCAGCGCTGCCGTCAAGGCCTCTTGCGGCGACTGGTTGGCAAGGCCGGGGGCTCGGGGCAAATGTTCGGGCAAGATGGGTCCGCCGCGGCCGACGATCACCGCGTGCTCCAAAGCATTGCGCAGTTCGCGGACATTGCCGAGCCACGGTTGGTTTGTCAGAAAGGCCGCCGTGGCCGGCAGCAGCGGGAGTGCTTTGGGTTCGAGGCGGCGGAGAAAATGTTCGGCCAGCGGCACGATGTCTTCTCGTCGGTCGCGCAACGCCGGCACATGAATTTGAAAGACATTGAGTCGAAAGAAGAGATCGTGACGAAAC
>JANWVS010000514.1 GCA_025056835.1 Gemmataceae bacterium
ATCTGCACGAAGCGGACACCGCGTTCCACCAACCGACGGGCAATGAGGCACTGCTTGGCGAAATGGCTGCACCGCGGGTTGTCGGTGCCGTAGAGCCGGTGCGTCGCCTGGGTTTCGCGTTCGAGGTCGAGCGCTTCGGGGGCAGCGAGTTGCATGCGATAGGCGAGTTCGAAAGTCTCAATACGGGCGGCCAGCTCGGACTCGCCAGGCCGTTGCTGAAGCTGGCGTTGATTGAGGCGGGACAGCAAATCGAGCTGGCGGCGCTGCTGGCTGTCGGTCAAGTCGGCGGGACGGTAGAGGTTGTCGATCGGCGCCCCTTGCGGCTTGAGGGCGGTCCCTTGGTAAATGCTGGGCAAGAAACCGGCGCCCCAGTTTTGGGCATAGCCTTTGGGCAGGCCGCGGCCAAGCGTGTCGTACATCACCACGAACGCCGGCAGGTTCTGGCTCTCGCTGCCCAGGCCATAAGTGACCCAAGCCCCGGCGCAGGGATAGCCCATCCGGGTGAAGCCGGTATTGATCTTGAGCAGCGCCGGCGAGTGGTTGTTGGAATCGGTCCACAGCGAGTGAATAAACGCCATCTTGTCGACGTGGCGGGCCAGGTGGGGAAAGATTTCCGACACGTACTTGCCGCAACGGCCGTGGCGTGCGAAGCGAAACGGCGACTTCATGATCGGCCCGACCTGATCGCGAAAGAAGCCGGTGTTGCGATCGAAGCCGGGAATCTCTTGGCCATCGCGGCGGATCAATTCGGGTTTGTAATCCCAGGTATCGACATGGCTGGGGCCGCCGTTGATGAAGAGCCAAATGACGCTCTTGGCGCGGGCGGTGTGGTGGCCGGAGCGCGGCAGCATCGGCCGGGCCGGGTCGGGCGGTGTCCATTCGGCCCGCGCTTGCTCCTGCTGCAACAAGGCGGCAAGGGCCACCAACCCGAAGCCGCCGCCGGCGCGGGCCAGAAATTCGCGGCGCGAACCGTATTGAGCGGGAGGCGGAGCAAACAGGCGCGGTATGGCATTCATGGCTGGCCCTGGATCTTCGAAAGGTCGGTTTCGCTACCGCCATTTTACCCGCCGCCGCCGCCGCGGTCCAGCCGCACGCACCGCACCCGCACTCGTCATTGGCCCTGCTCGTAGTAGACCATGTCGATCGCCAGCGCGGCCGCGAGCAACAACATTTTGATTACCGGCTGATCGGCGAGTTCGTCGCTGATCGCGACGATATAGTTGTCGGCAGACGTGAACAGCTCCTTGCCCAGTCCGGCCCATTTTTTGGTCACGTAGCCCAGTTCGTCGCCGTCGGAGGTGATGAACTTGAATTCCCAGCCGGTCCACTTGCCCTTGACCTCGGCAACCTGTCGATCCTTTTTGTCGTAGACCCAAAAACCGCCGCCGAGGGAGAAAAGTTTGCTCTTGAAATAGCCGACCAACTCGCCGTCGGCGTCGTGAACATCGACGCGCTTGCGGAAGAAGCCAAACGGCTTGTGAATGCTGAAGGCCGCGCTGCCGTCTTCATGTTCGTAGACGGTGGCCTGCGTCGGCATCAGCTTCTTACTGATAAACCAGCGCAGCGTCTTCACCAAGGCGCTCGGCTCTTCCTGAACCACGGCAAGCTGTTCGTTCGTGTCCGGGTCGAAAATGTCATACGCGTCCACAGTCTTAAAGAACGCGACTCGTTCCTTGACGAAGAACCGTTGATGGTCCAGCAGCATGGCGTGGTCCTCCGAGGTTGGCACCGGGATTGTCAATCATAGCGGCCGCTGGCCTCGATGGGCCATATGGCCTCAATCCGTCCGCGACGAACGGCAATGGCCTGGCGGTGCAGGTTCATCGTCGCACAACAGTGGGCCGGGATCACCTCGCGACGATCGCCGACACGGACCGGTGGCGGTGCCACCTCCACCTTGGTGTGCTCCTCGGAAAGCCGCGTGACGTTCTCGTTGGGGTGGTCCTTAACGACCGGCATGCCGAAGTCCTTGGAGATGGCCTTGCTGCCGGCGTCGAGAACATACCAGCGGTCGCGCACGCTGATGACGGTGCACAGTACCGAGAGACTGCAACCGAACTCCGGACGGTGCTGGTGATAAACGCAGTCCATCAACACGAACGACCCTGGTTGGATTTCTGTGACGCCTGGAAAGCCGGCCGTATATTCCCAAGTGCCCGTGCCGGCACCCGTGACGACGGCCACGGGGATGCCGGCCTGCTCGATCAGGCGGCGTGTCGCCACCAGCTGTTCCAAGCCGCCGCGCGACCTGGTGCGTTGTTCGTCTTTGTCGGCCAGCAGTTGCAAATGCCCGTCGTAGCCTTGCAGGCCGTCGAAGCGCAGACCCGGGCTTTGGACCACCCGCCGTGCTAAGGCTAGGGCCGGTTCGCCGGGCGCTACGCCGCAGCGGGCCATACCGATGTCGACTTCGACCAGGATGCCGAGTGTCGCCCCGACGTCGGTCATGGCGCGGCTCAATTGGACGACATTGTCCGGATGGTCGACGCAGACCCGCAGTTGCACCCGTTGAGCCAGGGCCGCCAGACGAGCCATTTTGTGCGGACCGACGACCTGATTGGCGATCAAGATGTCGGCGATGCCGGCGTCGGCGAGGACTTCGGCCTCGTTCAGCTTGGCGCACAAGAACGTCGGCAACCCCCGCGCTGCGAGGTAGCGTGCTAAGACGGCGCACTTGAG
>JANWVS010000515.1 GCA_025056835.1 Gemmataceae bacterium
AAGAAGTTGGGCGGGGCCATCGCCATCGTCGACAAGCGCCGCGCCAGTGCCACCAAGACGGAACAAGCCAACCTGAT
This sequence comes from Gemmataceae bacterium, assembly GCA_025056835.1. Taxonomy (GTDB): domain Bacteria; phylum Planctomycetota; class Planctomycetia; order Gemmatales; family Gemmataceae; genus JANWVS01. The sequence goes on from JANWVS010000515.1 coordinate 78, forward strand.
CGGCAGCACGCTCAAGGGGAAGACGGCGGTGATCTTCGACGACATGATTTCTACCGCCGGCAGCGTCGTCGGCGCCGCCAACATCGCCAAGCTCAACGGCGCCCGCGAAGTTTACGCCTGCGCCACGCACGGCGTCCTCTGCGGCGAAGCGATCCAACGGCTGCGCGATGCCTTCATCAAGCAAGTCGTCATCACCGACACGATCCCGTTGACGCCGGAAAAGCAACTCCCGCAGATCAAAGTGCTGAGCGTCGCGCCGCTGCTGGCCGACGCCATCAAGCGCATCCACTTCAACGAATCAGTCAGCCGGTTGTTTGAGTAGACCCCGCGAAACCGCGTCCAGGCGCAAAATCAAAGCCCACAACATCGTCGTGGGCTTTTGGCGCGAAAGACACGGTCGGGTCAGCGACCGGTATTCTCCAACGAAAAGCTATCCTTTGTTGGCCAGAATGGGCGTGTCGGTCTTCGTCGGCGCTGGTTCCGAAAGAAGCTCTTTGCGAAAGATGGGGACCTCGCGGGGCGCCTCAATGCCCAGCCGAATCTTGCCGCGATCGATGTCCACCACCGTGATGCAGATGTTATCGTTGATGTAGATTTTTTCACCCAGTTTGCGGCTCAACACCAGCATATCGCTACCCTCCTTCGAGCGAGTTCGTTGCGTGCGTTTGAATTGTACGCCACGATTGACGAACAAACCGCAGACTGATCGATGAATTCCTGCATCGTTGCACGCCCTCGCGGAGCAATTTCGATACCATGCTCATTGTTGAAACGACCCATGCGATCGTGCCGCAGGCTCAAGCGCTTGGCGCGGCAGTGGTTGAGGACTTGAGAAAAAATTTTCGACTCAATTCGGCGTCCCTGCCATTTTGTCACCACTGCGTCACTGTGTGACAGGCGCTTGTCACTACACTGCTATTTTGGACACTTGGATGCGTCGTAACAACCCCGCCCAGACACGATCGGCTTCACCTCGCTTGCCCGACCTCTCTGGCCGCTTTTCTCCATAGTCCTTCGTCGTACTTTCCTGCTCCTCTCGGTTCACCGCTTTTTTCCTAAAATGACGATCGATGGGGAGTCTTCGCCATGGACGGTCTCTTTTCCGCTGCCGCCTTTCGTGATTTCGGTCCGAGCTTCCTGGCGACCGACGCGGTGCCGCCGGCGCTGACGCGTCTGAATGGCAGCCGACCGAGCGCCTTGCGCCGCCAACTTCAGGTCCTCTGTCCCCGCAAACCCGGCGTCTATGGCATGCTCGATGATTTCGGCGAATTGCTTTACGTCGGCAAAGCCAAACAGCTTCGGGTGCGATTGTTGAGTTATTTTCGTCCGCAGAGTCGCTGGGCCAAGCCGGGCCGGCTGCTGCGCCAAGTGCGGGAGATCGTCTGGGAAATCTGCCCCGACGAATTTGCGGCGCTGCTGCGCGAGCAAGAATTGATCCGGCGCTGGCGGCCTCGGTACAACGTGCAAGGCCAGCCGTTGCGACGTCGTCTGGCCTTTGTTTGTTTGGGTCGTGCGCCGGCACCGTATCTGTTCCTGGCGCGGCACGCCCCTGCCGACGTCGTCGCCGTCGTTGGCCCGGTACCCTGGACGGAGCGCAGCGTGCGCGTCGTGCAACTTCTCAATGATTATTACCTCCTGCGCGACTGTCCTCAACCCCAAGAAATCTTCTTCCCCGATCAACCCGGTTTGTTCGGACTGCAACGTCCGCCGGGCTGCCTCCGCGCCGAACTGGGCAACTGCCTGGCTCCCTGCACGGGAACGTGCCCGCGCGCGACCTACGCAGCGCAGGTCCGCGCCGCCTGCGACTTCCTTACCGGCCGTTCCCGGCAACCTCTCGACATGGCGCACCTCCGCATGCAGCAGGCCGCGGCGGCGGGGCACTTCGAACTGGCGGCGGTATGGCGCGATCGCCGCGCTGATTTCGCCTGGCTAGCCGATCACCTTCGCCGGGTGCGCGAAGCGCAAGAAACGATGTCATTCGTTTATCCGCTCGCCGGGTCGACCGGGGCAGTGACGTGGTACTTCGTGCACGGCGCGCGTGTCCTTGCGAGCCTGCCCGCCCCGTCCGACGTTGCCACGGCGCAACGCGCTGTTGCTGCCCTCGATGCCGTCTTCGGCCAGCTCCGGTCGCCGCAACTCTTGACGCATTACGAACATCACGACGGCCGCCTCGTGGTGCTGCAATGGTTCCAACGTCATCCCGCCGAACGAGCCAAAACGCTCACCGTCAGCCAAGCGCGGCGACTGGCGGCACGCTTTGTCCCAGGCACCTCGGTTGCGCCCAAGGCCGCTGCCGTACGGCTTCGGTCAAAACGCACCGCTTCCTGACCCGACCTTTCGCATCGGCCGACCAACGCATCATTCCGCCGGCACCGCAGGCCGGCGTTGTCGCGGCGATGGAGGCGAACTCTCCTGTTCTTTATCCTGGCGCTAGGCTGCGGACCGATCCGTGCCGATGGGACGCCGCTGACATGCCGATGTCATACGCGAATGGAGCCGAAGGGGATCGAACCCTCAACCTCCGCATTGCGAACGCGGCGCTCTCCCAATTGAGCTACGGCCCCGAGACTTCGTTGATTCTACCGACGAGCGAAACA
>JANWVS010000516.1 GCA_025056835.1 Gemmataceae bacterium
TCTTCTTGCCGCACCGCTTGTCGACCCTCAAAATGTGCGACCGCGTCGTGCTGGTGCACCAAGGCCAAATCGAAGCCGAGGGCGATCACCGTGATCTCGTCGAAACGAGCGACCTGTATCGGCATCTCCAATATCTCGAATTCAACGAGTTCGCGGCGCTCCAAGCCCAACCCTTGGCGGACCAGCGGCCTTAGCTCCCAGCCATTCATCATGGAGATCGGTTGTGTACGAAAATGAGCTTGCCATGGCCTTGGAGGCGGTTGCCGCTGCCAAGAACTTTCTCGTGGATGCCTACGCACGGTTTCAAGCCATTCCCAACGCTCCGGCCGACATCACCACCGAAGCGGACCACCAGGTGCAGGAAATCCTTTTGCAGCACTTGGTCCGACATTTTCCCACTGATGCGTTTTGCGCCGAGGAGACGACGCCGACGCTTGCCGACAAGCCCGCCACCGGCGACCGCCTCTGGATCATCGACCCCATCGACGGCACACGCGGCTTCGCCCAGAAAAACGGCGAATTCTCGGTGATGGTGGCCTTCGTGGAACGCGGCCGAATCGCTTTGGGGATCGTTGCCCAACCTGCGGCCGGTCGTTTGACGTTCGCCCGCGTCGGGGCCGGTTGTTGGCGCTGGGACGGCGGCGACGCCTCAGCGACTCGTTGTCAGGTTACCGGCACCGCATCTCTCGCCCAGGCCACGCTCACGCAAAGCCGCTCGCGCGATCCCAGCAAACCGTCGCGCTGGGTCCAGGCTCTCCGGCCAGGCAAGGTGATCGAGTCGCACTCCGCAGGCGTAAAGCTGGCGCTGGTCGCCCGCGGCGAAGCCGACCTGTATCTCAACACCTACGACGCTTTCCACGACTGGGACATCTGCGCCGGCCACATCCTCGTCACCGAAGCCGGCGGCATCGTCACCGGCAGCGACGGCGAACCGCTTACCTACGGACGGCCCGGCGCCTGGCAGCGGCACGGCCTACTCGCCAGCAATGGCCGCCTCCACGACGCGGCGCTCGCCTGCCTCAAAATGGCTCGCTCCCACCGGCCGGAAACCGCGTGAGCGGCGGCAAACGGATCCGCCCTTGGCTCCCTGACCGAACCCTGGACAACTAACGAAACTCGAAGCCATAAAAGCGCACGTCGCGGCCGCTGAGGTAGAAACGCAGGCGGAAGTCGCGACCGTCCGGCAGCGTGGCCCCTCCCTTCCACGCCAGGGCCACACTCAAGCCATCGCGGCTCACGGGCAGACAATCGGCCTTGGTAAAGCCGACCAGAGGCTTGCCGCTGGCCGCGTCGAGAACCTCCGCCGCGAACGCAACAGAAGGTTTGCCGATTCCTTCGACGTTCACCGCCACGCGCCGCGCGGCGCCTCGCGGCGCGCGAATCGGAATGGTCGTCAACGTGCCCTCCTTGGCGGCATCACGCGGACGATAGTACGTGAAGCCGTCGGCGCGAATGGTGGCAAGCCCGACTTCCGTGAGGTAGTGATCGTAGCCATCCGTCCCTTCGCGCCGGCCGGCCGTGCCGCGATAATAGACGCGCACCGTGTCCCCGTCGAGAATGGGTACCATCTGGAAGATGCACCCCGAATCCCACGCGCCTGCGGGACCGAGAGGCAGTATCCGTTCACCGTTCTTGACGCGGGTGAAATGGAAACCGTCGCGACTGACGGCCACGCCGACGTCCGTCAGAGGCCGACCTTGTTTGCCCGGCCAGTAGAAGCAGAAATACAGTCCCTCGGCACGGCACACGCTGGCGGCATAGATTTCGTCTTCGCCCTTGCCGGCCACCGCATCGAGAAAAATCTGGCCGCGCATCGTGTATTCCTTGCCCGTGTCGCCGATGCGGTCCATCGCCGGCTCTTTGCCGTAAGGATCGTCCGGATCGAGCAGGTGCTCCAATCCGGACCAGTGCAGCAGATCATGACTCCAGATCACTCCCCAGGATCGGCCCGTTTCGGTGTAGACTCGGCCATAGATGCGGATGGGACATTCAGAATCGTCGGCGTTGTAGAGGGTCGGCCGGGCGCGTTCGCGCATGACTTCCGGGGCCGTCAAGGCGCGATCGCGCGTCCATTGTGTGCCGTCCGGCGAATACTCCAACCAATAGCTGCCGCGTGCTTCGATCGAGAACCCCAGCCGCACGAACTTCTTGGACGGATCAGCAGCCCGGGGATTGGCGTAGAAAGCCGGCGGACGCGACGAAGCCTCGCCATACCAGTAGTCCAATGAACGGGTGACGTTTCTTGTCGGCGGCGGGAGGTCTTTCGGAAGCTGCTCCACCTTTTCAAAACGCACTCCATCCTTGCTGACGGCCCATTTCAAACCGCTGCCGTCGGATTCCAACGACGTGCGATAGCCCATGACGTAGATGTCGCCGTGCTTCGCCATCGAAGTGCAGTAGGCGACGAAACTCCCCTCGCCGGGCGACAGGACCGGCTGGCGGCTCGGTTTGTGCATGGTGTTGAGGACCAGTTCCAGTCCATGCGTTGCGGCCACTTCCAGGCCGTCCAGGAACAGAATCTTGCGCTGCTCCGCCACCGATAGCGAGGGAACGTGCAGTCGATCGAACAGCACGCGATTGTTGCCTCCGGCGGCGGCCGCGTGGAAGAGGACGCCCACATCGTCGGCGTTCGCCGGCGCGAATTTCTCGGCGTGGACGGGCAG
>JANWVS010000517.1 GCA_025056835.1 Gemmataceae bacterium
CCTATGTGCCCGGCATCGAGCCGCCGAAACCGCAAAACCTTTCTCTCATGGCAACCCTGGCCCGCTACCTGGAGACCTATCCGCCGGGCCACCCGCTGCACGTCGAGCATCCGTGGTTTCGCCAATTCGCCGCCCTCGACGCCACTACGGCCTATCTGGTCGTACGCGGCCTGCTCGTGCTGGCCGGTGTGGGGTTGTTGTGGTGGTGGCGGCGGCCGTGGCGGTCCGAGACGATCGCTTTCGACTTGCCACGCCAGTGGGCAGCCGTTTGCGCCTTGGTCACGTTGGTCGCTCCCCAATGTTGGAAGCAACACCTGGTCATGCTGCTGCCGGCGGGCTTTCTGGTCCTTCACGATGCCCTGCAAGCGCCGACGCGGCCGTGGGGACGCTGCGCGTGCCTGGCTTTCACCGCTTTCGTGATGTTGTTGCAACAAGACATCATGGGACGAGCGACCTACATCGTTGTGGTCTCTTATAAGCTCGATACCTTTGCGGCGTTGGGGATGCTGGCAACGATGCTGGCGGGGCGGGGTAGAAGTGGGCAAGCCGTGCGGCAGCAACCATCGCCGTGTCAGACCGCGGCCATTGCCGAAGCCGACCGACGCGCCGCTTAGGCGGTCGTTCGCTGTCGATGCAATTCTCGGTGTGCGCGCTACGCGGCCGCCGTCTTCGTCCATCGAGAGTTTTGTGAGCGCATCGGCCGCTTGGACCCCGAGGCCGATCGTGCCCAGCACTGCGGCGGTGCCGTTTTTCGGGTGCGGAGCGAGGCTTGGGCCGTTGTCCTAAAATATCCGCCTGCACACGATCGTAAACTTCGGTACTCAGCCATGGCCGATCAGGTTTCTCGTCGCCAACCGTTGCTTGGCTCCTCGGCGCCGCTGGTGACGCCGGTATATCAGTCGTCGGTGTACACGTTGCCGGACCTCGATGCCCTCGATCGCATTATGAACGGCGAGGAGCCTGGCTACATTTATGCCCGCGACGCTCACCCCAACGCCCGGCGTCTGGCGGAGTTGCTGGCCGAGGCCGAGGGAGCTAAATGGGGCATCGTGACCGGTTCGGGTATGGCGGCGATCACCGCGTTGGTCGTCGCCACGGTGCAGCAGGGGCAGCGCCTGGTCGCCAGCCATCGGCTCTATGGCCGGACGACGCAACTGTTCGTGCAGGAGTTGGGTCGTTTCGGCGTCGCGACCGAGTTGGTCGACGTCAACGACCCGTCCGCCACCGAGAAAGCTCTCCGCAAAGGCGCGCGATTGCTTTTCGTGGAGACTTTGTCCAACCCGCTGCTGCGCGTGGTCGACATTCCTCGATTGGCGGAGCTGGCGCACCAGTACGAGTGCCGACTGGTGGTGGACAACACCTTTGCGACCCCGGTGCTGACCCGGCCGCTGGAACTGGGGGCCGACCTGGTCATGGAAAGCCTGACGAAGATGATTGCCGGCCACAGCGACGTCACACTGGGTGCCGTCTGCGGCAATGATGAAGATCTTCTCGCGGCGATCACCACGGCGGTGAGCATTTGGGGACTGTCATCCAATCCGTTCGACTGTTGGCTTGCCGAGCGCGGGCTGGCGACGCTCGACCTGCGGATGGCCGCCGCCTGCGACAACGCCGCACGGCTGGCCGAGTGGCTGTCGGCCCAGCGCGGCGTGGTCCGCGTGGTCTACCCGGGTCGCCTGGATCATCCGGATCATCGCCTGGCGCCCGAAATCCTACGCGGCGGGTTTGGCAACATGCTGTGCTTCGAGCTGGAAGGCGGCCGCGAGGCGGTGAACCGTTTCATGCACCGGTCGCCCGGCATCCCGTTCAGCCCTTCGCTGGGGCATTGCACAACGACGTTGAGCCATCCGGCCACGACGTCGCACCGCTATGTCAGCCCGGCGGAGCGTCGTCGGCAAGGGATTACCGACGGTCTGGTGCGGCTGTCGGTGGGACCGGAAGAATTCGAGACGATTCGCGATGCCGTAAAGCGAGGTTTGTCGGGTTAAGCCCGGTGGACGGCGCGATGTTGGGGAGCGTGGCAACTTGATTGGGCATTTTCACCAGCTTTCCATGTTTCATCAATCCCTACCCCAAGCACAAGCGGCGATACCGGCAAAGACAAAGGCCGGGTAAACGTCATAAACGGCCTTGCCCGTTATGAGCACGGAAAACGGCAACCGATAACTGAACGGCAAGGGTTGAGCATGCCCGGCGACCACGGTCGTGGACGCAAGCTCAGCGCTTGGGCTTGAAAGGGGTCAGCCCGAACATCCACGCGAGGCGCACGGATGGTTTGAAGTGTGCCATGGAGGAGGTCACCATCATGAAGATGCGATTCGGTGCGGCGCTGCTGGTAACGGCGGTCGGTTTGTTGACGACCGGCGTGCCCGCGAGGGCGCAGCACGTGGGTGCCGTGCGAGCCAGCAGCGGCGGGACCGTCAGCGACGCCCATTGCTGCCAGCAGGGGCGCGGCCATTACAAAGTCGTTTATGACACCGTCACGGAGCAGCGCTACCGGACGACGTACAAGACGGTGTCGGAGACCGTCACGAAACAGGTGATGGAGGTTTGCTACAAGGACGAGACCCGGACGCACTACCGCACCTGCTATCGCACGGCGTACAAGGACGTGCAAGAGGAGTGCCTGCGGCCGGTGACCCGTTGCGTCATGAAGCAAGTC
>JANWVS010000518.1 GCA_025056835.1 Gemmataceae bacterium
GCCAGCGCCACATTTCGCGCGGACCGTCGGTCTGATAGCCATTGGTGTCGGCGTAGCGGGCCGCATCCAACCAAGGCCGCGCCATGCGTTCGCCGTAGCGCGGCGACTGCAGGAGCTTGTCGACCCATTTGGCCCAGACGGCGTCTTTGGCTTGTCGATCGGCCTGGGTGTATTCGCTCACGAAGGCGTCGATTTCCTGCGGCGTCGGCGGCAGACCGGTGAGGTCGAGCGCGGCACGGCGTAAGAGCGTGGGCGGATCGGCCTCCGGCGAGGGCTTGAGTCCCTCTTTTTCGAGACGGGCCAGCACGAAGTCGTCGATCGGATTTTTCGGCCAAGCCTTGTATTGGATGGGCGGCAATCCCGGCCGTCGGACGGGTAGGAACGACCAGTGTTTTTGCCAAGCGGCCCCCTGGGCGATCCAGGTCCGCAAGATTTCGATCTGTTCCCCGGTCAACGGCGGACCGGCGGACGGCGGCGGCATGCGTTTCCCCGGGTCGGTGCTCGCGACACGCCGCAGCAACTCGCTGACTTCCGGTTTTCCCGGCACGATGGCGAAGTAGCCCCCCAAATCGACCCGAGCGCCCTCTTCCGTATCGAACCGCAAACCGGCCTTGCGTTTGGCCTGGTCGGGGCCATGGCAATTAAAGCAGGCGTCGGCGAGGATCGGCCGCACGTCACGGTTGAACTCGATGCGCCGGCCGGATTGCTGGGCCGACGCCGCCGTGCCGGCAAGGCTGACGAAAGCGGCAAGACAAGCAACGCGGAGTCTCATAGGCTGGATACCTGACCGGATCAAACGCGGCCGCGGTCGGCTGTGGGAGACAACTCTGATTGTAAAAAGACCGCGATCGAGACTCAAATCAATTTGCCATACAATCCTCTCCATGCCGACGGTCAAGGCGCAAACCTTCGAGGTAACGGTCGAGCAGGCGGGACGGACGCTGGCGGCGTTGTTGCGGCAATGGCTGGTCGGGCTGTCGTGGTCGCAGGTTCGCAAGCTGATCGCCGGCCGCCGCGTGAAGCTGAACGGCGAACTGTGGCTCGACGATGCCCGGCGCCTTAAGGCGGGCGACACCGTGGAGATCCGTCCCCACCCTGCACCGCGACCACGGCTGATCGACAACATCGTCATCCGTCATGTGGACGAACATTTGGTGGTCGTCGAGAAGCCGGCCGGCATCAGCACGGTGCGGCACCCCAAGGAGCGCGACTGGCTGGAACAACGCCGCTTGCTGACGCCGACGCTGGATGATCTGGTGATGCGCCAGCTCGGCATGAGATTGCCGCGACAACGGCACGACCCCCGGCCGCGGTTGCGCGTCGTCCAGCGGCTGGACAAGGAAACGAGCGGTCTGTTGGTCTTCGCCCGCACGGTCGAGGCCCAGCGCGGCCTGGGGCGGCAGTTTCAGCGACACGAAGTGACCCGCCGCTACCTCGCACTGGTCCCAGGGCGCGTCGGCGGGCAAACAATTCGCTCAATGTTGGTACGCGACCGCGGCGATGGCCGGCGCGGCAGCTCCGTCACCGGCGCCGGCAAAGAAGCCGTGACGCACGTCGAAGTAGCCGAGACTTTGCCGGGTTACACGCTGCTGAACTGCCGCCTGGAAACCGGCCGGACGCACCAGATTCGCATCCACCTCGCGGAACTGGGCCACCCCATCTGCGGCGAACGGGTCTACAACCGGCGCCCCGGCGGCGCGCCGATTCCTGATGCCAGCGGCACGCCGCGCCTGTTCCTGCACGCGGTCGAGTTGGGATTCCGGCACCCGATCACGGGCGAGCCGCTTCATTGGGAAATGCCGCTCCCCCCCGATCTGCGCACGCACCTGGAAAAGCTGCGCGGCCGCACGTAAGATGCACGCTACGGGATCAGGCATGTGGGGCCAAGACAGCCGGGACACCAACCTGCATCGCGAACTTTGAGCATCCCATCCGGGACGACAGGCCGATGGCGGCTGCGGACATTGACGGCAAGCGGATGCCGCGACGCACAGGTGTCCCCAAGAAGCGCAAACTGATCCAAAGTTCCTAGGAAAACTTCATGAAGATTCACGAGTATCAGGCCAAGGAACTGCTCGCCGCTGCCGGTGCCGCGGTGCCGCGCGGCATCGTCGTTTCCCATCCCCAGGAAGCTGTCGCCGCCTTCGAGCGTCTGGGAAGTAAGCCAGTGGTGCTGAAGGCACAAATCCACGCCGGCGGCCGCGGCAAGGGACGGTTCAAGGACTCCGGCAGGGATTTCGGCGGAGTCAAGTATCTGACCAAGCGCGAAGATGTCGCCGACGTCGCGGAGGTGATGTTTCGCTATCCGCTGGTCACCAAGCAGACCGGCCCGGAAGGGCAACGGGTCTCCAAGGTGCTCGTGCAAGAGGCGGCCGACATCGCCCGGGAGATTTACGTCGGCATCGTCTTGGATCGAGCCCTAGGGCTGCCGGTGTTGATGGCGTGTGCCGAGGGCGGAGTCGAAATCGAAGAGGTAGCCGCCCGATCGCCGGAAAAAATCCTCAAGGTTCCGATCGATCCTGACCGGGGGCTGCAACCGTTCCAAGCGCGGCGCTTGGTCTTCGACCTGGGCTTCACCGGTGAACAAGTGCCGCAGGCCGAGAGGACCATGATCGCTCTGGCCCGCGTCTTTCTCGATAAAGATTGCAGCCTGGCGGAGA
>JANWVS010000519.1 GCA_025056835.1 Gemmataceae bacterium
CGAAGAACAGCACCCGGCCGCCGCCGACGAACTGCTGGACGACGAGCGGCAGGCGACCATCATGGCCGCCGGGATCGCGCGGATCGCCTTTGAGTTCGGGATGGACGGCGAGCACTTCGGCCAACGGCTTGAGGCGATAACCGTGCGACCACCAATACAGCGGCGCCAATCGTTGGAAGATCTGCATATTCTGCGCGTCATCGGAACTGAAGCGGAAGATCGGGTGCATTCGTCCGATGAGCGTCAGCTCCAGACGTAGCTTCTTGTCGAAGACCGGCGGCTCCGGTGCTTTCTTGGGGTCTGGTTCGATGGGCATGATCGCGGCCAACGGAGTGGTACGATAGGAGTGCGGGTTGTGCATGGCGCCGGCCATGAGCAGCAAACCGCCGCCCTTGCCGATCTTGTTGCCCTTGGCATCCTCTCCCCGAACAAAATCGACCAGGTTCTTCAGGTTTTGCTCACCGATCTTGGGCGAGAACGGATTCACGTCGCCGAGAATCACGACGTCGTATTGCAACAGCTCGGCCATGGTCCGCGGGAATTCGACGATCGCCGTCTGATCGATCGAAGCGAAATCGGGGTCCGCGTCGAGTAGAAACGTAGCCAGCTTGAAGACCTTTTTCCCCTTGGCGTCCGGGGCTTCGCGCTCGAGCAGGAACTTCAAGTAGCGATACTCGTAGCGCGGCTGCCCCTCGACGTAGAGGATCTTAATCTCGCGGGCGTCCATGACGTCGATGGTCCGCTCGAGGCGTAAATTGGCGGCGTGCGGCTGCTTCTCGCTCTTTTCGGACTTGGGGGTTTCGACCTCGATGATGTATTGCTTGCGGCCTGGTTCCTTGGGCTGGTCCGTGAGCTTGAACCGTTCCGCTTTTCCGAGGGGATTGACGCGAACGGTGGTCCGTTTGAGTTCGACCTCCTTGCCGCTTTTGTCTTTCACCTTGAGGACCACGGGCACGCTGAAGTCCTTTTTGTACCCTTTGCCCGTCAGCCGCGCCTCGAAAACGACTTTGTCGTTGACAAACACGCTGTCGTCGACGACCAAGTCGTGCAACTTCAGGTCCCGAATCTCGTGGTCGTCGCCGATGCCGACAAGGTAGAGCGGGACGCCTTTTTGGGCGGCGTACTCTGCCACCTGCCCGATAGTTTCGTCGCGTGTGGTAACTCCGTCGGTCAACATGACGACGCCCGCCAAAGCAGCGCCGCGATACTGATCGATCACTTGGCGGAGGGCCGTACCCAGGCGGCTGTCGTTGGCTTCCGCTTCCAGGGCATCGACGGCGCGGTGAGCCCGTCCCAGCTGGCGCGGATGGTTCTCCGTTACCTCGACGGGGCCATCGCCATCGGCGATTTTGCTGGCGCGGCCGTGGACATCGAGCTGAAACAAACGGACTTTCATGCGTCGTTTGGCCGCCAGGATCTTGAGCCAATCAAGCTCGGGTTGGTGGGCCAGCAAGGCTTGCACGAGTTGCAGTCGCGTCGGCTGCCAGTTCGGCGATTGAAATTGCTCATAGCGTTGCTTCAAGTCACGCAGGCGCCGGTCCAATTCTTCGATCTCCGCGTTGACCTCGGGGTGTTGTTCCCGTACCGCTTTCTTGGCTTCAAGTTCATCCTCCAACTCCTTGATGCGCGCCGGCAGGCGCTCCTTGAGCGTCGGCTGAATCCAGGCCCCCAGCTGCTTGGCTCGCTCGCGCAATTTGTCCTGGTGGTACTGGTCGGCTTCGCCCATGCTGCGGGACGTATCGATCAGCACCACGAGATCGGGCCAACCGAGGCGGTCGATGCGCCAGTCCAGCTGCGGCAGCAGGACGCCGAGCGTAAGCCAGATGACGAAAAGGCGCAGTCCGCCCAACAACGCTTTGTACACCTTGTGGACGTTGGGACCGTCGGCGCGATAGGTCAACACGACCACGGCCACGGCGGCCACGGCCAGCAAGCCGAGATACCAAGAATCGTGCACTCCATCGAAAAAGACGGCGCGGCCGCCCAATTCCCAGCGCGATTCTTCCCCCGGCGGTGTTGGCGTGGCGCCGATCAGCCGCTCAAACCAATTGCGCAGCAGGCTTGGCAGGAACCCCAGAAAATCGCCCGTCACCCAGGCGTGACCCAAGATCAAGGCCAAGCCGAGAAACAAGACGAGGGACACGACGGCAACAAACGATGGCAACACCAGGCTGGTCTCCGGTTCGACCGTCGTGCCGTGGACGGCGCTATAGTGGCCGAAACGCCACGCCAGTACGATTTCGACGAACAGCAAAATCAGCAGGGCCAAGAGCAACCAGTGGGCGATCTCCGGACCGACCGGTTCGCGATGATCCATCGCCTCGATGTTGACGGGGCCCGTTCCGACCTGGGCGTCTCGCGGATCCAACAGCGGCGGCGGGAAGTCCCAACCCGGCAGCAGTTCGCGGAGCTTGTCATAATCGACGCGCGTCAAATCGCTTTCCCGGCCGCGTTGGTCGGGAGTTGCCGCCGGCACATTGACGGCAAACGGTATCTCTTGGGGACCGTGGCCGACGACCACGCGGTACAACCCGCTGATATCCGTGTCCAGCCAACGAACGACCTGAGCGTCGTCGACGCGCTGCGTGCGCGTCCGACCCGGTTTCATGGGAGGCACCACCGGCGGGTAATACACGGCGGCCTCCAGCTCACTCGCCATC
>JANWVS010000051.1 GCA_025056835.1 Gemmataceae bacterium
GTCGGAACTTCGTTCCCCGCCGGCACGTTCACGATTCCCTCGAAGAGAGCCAGTTCGTAATTCCTAGCCAACTCGCGGGCGCTGGCCGGTCGATCGGCCGGGTTTTTGGCTAAACACTGGAGCACGACTGCTTCCACAGCCGGCGGAACCCAATCGCGAGCACCGACTTCTTCGAAGGTCGGCGGGGGATCGGTGGCGTGGGCGAGGAGCACGTCCATCGTTTCCTCGCGTTGAAAAGGAAGCTTGCCGGTCAGCAGCTCAAACAGGATGACGCCGACACTGTACAGGTCGCATTGGATGCCGATCTCTTCGCCGCGAACTTGCTCGGGCGAAATGTAGCCCGGGGTGCCGACGGCGAAGTCGGTACCGGTGTCGCTGGCTCGGTGGACCATCGCCATGCCATTGGTGTCGTGGCACAACTTGGCCAGCCCGAAATCCATGACCTTGATTTTCTCGTAGGGCGTATCGTCGTCGACCACCATGAGGTTGGCCGGTTTGAGGTCGCGGTGGACAATCCCCATGTCGTGGGCGGCCTGGAGCGCTTCGCAGAGTTGTCCTAACAAGCGTCCTACCCGTGCCGGTGTGAGTCGCTTGTTGCGGCGGAGGAGCGTGTCCAGCGTGACCCCCCGGATATATTCCATCACGATACACGGACCTTGCGGATCGTTGAGCGAGGCATCGTAAAGGGTAACCACATATGGGTGTTGGAAGCGGGCCATCAGAAGCGTTTCCCGCTGAAAACGCTCGCGAAACTTAGGGTCGGCCGCGATATGGTCGTGCATCACTTTGACGACCACCTGTCGGCCAAGGTCGGTTTGTCGAGCAAGGTAGACCTTGCCCATACCGCCCTCGCCCAGCAGTCGAATCGGTTCATAACGGCCCAGGAAGACTCGGCCCATGGCGCAACCTGAGGCATGAAAGGGGATCGTGGCTCTTCCACAAGTCTAGGTCAAGATTTGACGGCACGCGGTCGATTTGCGCGAAATCCGGAGTCGACCGGTCGAAGGACGTAATTGCCGAAAGAAAGACTTAATGAGTGCTCGGACGAGTCTTTATCTTGACGCGGACGCGCTGGCCGATGCGTAACGGGGCGTCATCGTCTAAAACTTCGACCAGGCATTCCAACGTGCGCACGTCGTTGATCATGTAAGGTTCGAGGTACCGGTTGCGCTTTTCGGCAAACCAATTTGACAGCGACCGGACCCGCCCTTTCCAGGTCGGCCCTTGGTAGACGTCGTCCTCGATATCGACAGCGTCGTCAACTTTAACGAGCTTGGCCCATTCTTGTTGAATTTCGGCCCGAACGATCTTCTTGCCCGCCGGCAAAAACTGAATGGGCGGCGGCTGGCCGGGCAACGCGGGAGCGAGGATCTCACCCGGCGCGATTGAAACACGCAAGACCAGGCCGTCGGAGGGCGCTTCGAGCACGCATTGCTTCAAAGCCCACTGTGCTTTGGCCAGTTGCGCCTCTTTGGCTTGGACGTCGGCCCGAGCGCGGTGAATTTCGGAGTGAGGTCGGAAAAGTTTGATCTCTTCCAGACGGGCGGTCTCGGCGGCGACTTTATGATCCAATTGCTTGAGTTTCTCTTCCAGAGACTCCAGCAAATTCTTGTTGACGTTGACGCCGCCCTTGAGCAAGTCCAGCTTCGATTGTTGATCGAGACGGACTGACCGCCGCTCGGCTTCGGCGGCATCGATCGCTGCCTGCTGCTGAACGAGCTTTAAGCGGTGTTGCTCCGGCAGGTCCTTCGCTTGGTTGAGCCGTTCCCGGGCCTCCTCGAGTGCAGCCTTGGCTTCCTCGATGGCTGCTTGATACATGCCCTGGTCGATCTTCAGCAACGGTTCGCCTTTCTTGACGATCGCGCCTTCGGAAATCACCTCCGTGACTCGGCCCTGCATTAGCAGGGTCAGTTTCGCCACCTGGTTTTCGCCGTCGATCAATCCCAAGCCGACCACCATCGGCGGCGCTTCCTCGCCGGTCATGCTCGGCCGAGTAATGCTGCTATGGCCGAAGCCGTTGTAGTAGGCCCACGCCGCCGCCATTGTGCCGACGAGCAATACGAGTATGAGCAGCCACCAGATCCGATTCATGGCAGATCGTCCTGACGTTAAATTGCGCCAAAAGCGGCCACGTCGCGGCTATCTGCGAACATCGCCATCGGCCGCTCGACTCCTTCCGCCAAAACGCCGTCGTCGAGATGGAAGACGCGGTCGGCGTAGGGGACCATCCGGGCATCATGGGCGACGACCAAGATGGTTGCTCCGGCATCGTGAGCGGCGGCACGGAGCAACTCCACGACCTGCTCGCCGTGTTTCCAGTCTAAAGCGGCGGTTGGCTCATCAGCGAAGAGAAAAGTAGGATCCTTGATCAAAGCTCGGCCAATCGCCACACGCTGCTTCTCACCGCCAGACAGCTGCATTGGCCGCAAATCCCCTTTCTTGGCCAACCCCAAGGTCGAAAGCATCTGATCGGCGCGCCTGCGCGCCTCGCTGGCCGAATAGCCCTTGCCCCAGCGCAAGACCATTTCCAGCTGCTGTCGCGCCGTCAAGGCCGGAAAAAGGTTGTACCCTTGAAAGATAAAACCACAATGGCGCAGGCGAAACTCTTCCCTCTGCCGCTCAGTCATTGCCCACAAGTCTTGATCGTGTGCCAAGACGCGACCCGAATCGGGGTGCAACAAACCGGACAGGACGGCCAATAAAGTCGATTTTCCGCTGCCACTGGGCCCCATCAGCAAGGAGAATTGACCCGGGTACAATTCGATACCGACGTCCCGCAGCGCTTCCGTGCGCATTTCGCCGGTCCCAAAGCTTTTACACAGTCCCCAGGCGCGTAAGGTCGGCTCCGTGCGTGATCCATCGTAGTACATGCGCTAGTCCTAGACCTAACGGTTTATCTCCTTCGGACAGTCATTATACACAACTGAATGAAAAACTTCTTCGTCTTTTTCCGAATTTGCCCGCGTTCGCAACGTCCGCTGGTGACGCTTGGGCAGCTACTATCGGTTGTGCAAAGTCGAGCAGCATTTACCGCCAAAAACCGTGGCATTCATGAGTGCTCATTCCCCGAGGTGGGCCGCGTCTCGGCTCAACGTAACAGCGTCACTGGTTCGACATGCCGAAGTGTCCGCAGGGCGAGCAATCCCGATAGCATCGCCACGGTCATGGTGATCGAAATCGCCGCTGTCCATAACCACCACGGCAGCAAAACCTTAGCACCAATGTTGCCCACGATCGCCAACGAATGGATCAACGGAATCGAAATGGCAATCCCAGCCAAACCAACCCAAAACGATTGGCCAACAACCAACCCGATCACATGGCGTCTGGGAATACCCAACGCTCGCAAAACAGCATACTCCTTCAGCGACGCCACGGTTGCTGACCGTAAAGTTTGATACGTCACCACCGCCCCAACCATCAAGCCCAATATGGCCGCCAACCCAAGCGCAATGCCCGCTTTGGTTTTCGTCAACCAGTGCCATCGGCTGCGAACCGAAAAGTCCTCCGCCGCCATCGCCATCAATTTGCGGTCATACTTTTTCAGACGCTCGACCACCGTGGGAATGTCTTCCTTTGAACGGCATCGCACTAAAAGGAACGTCGTTTGATCCGGTGGCGGCCGTAAGATGGAGCGAGCCGTCTCTAACGAACAGAACACGTACGGACCAGCCAAACTACGTAACCCCCGGACCGTGCCGACGACTCGCACCTGTTTGCCCACGATTTCCGTGTAATCACCAACTTTGCTGATGCCAAGGCGCCCCATCTCGGCCTCGTCTACCACGATGGCGCCCGGCTGCGCCAGCAACGCCCGGTGTTCTGCCGTCAACTGCCGCACCGGACCCATTGCCCCGGGGCCAAGTCGTGAACCTATGACCAGGCATAATTCCATCCCGCCGGTTGGTTTGTCCCAGTAGCCAAATCCCTCCATGTACGGCTCCACCCGGACCACTTCGGGCATAGCCAGATAAGAGGCCCAAGCCTCCGGAATCGGCCGGCCGAGGTCAACGCTTGGAACTTCTGGATGCGCGACCCATATGTCTGCGTCCGATTCATCAATCGGTATGGAAGTAATCGAAAATAGCCCTAAGAGTAGTCCACACTGGAGGGCAATCAACAGCGCGGAGAAAGCCACCGCCAGAACACCAGGAAAAAACCTGGCTCGTTCGTGCCACAAGGTACTGATTGCGTAAGACATACGACCTACGTGACGAGGCGCTGCTCGTCCCGAAAGACCGTCCTGGAGATTCCCGGACCTAAGTAACGCCGGCGCCCCCCTTCGATTAGGGCCGTCCTTTCGAACGCTTCCGTTTCTATTACTTCCGCTTATTCTAGGAACAATCGCTCCCGTCGATTGGAAAAAGTTCGTCACGAATACCAAGGGGGTTATCCACGCCCCCGGCCGGGATAGCCGCCGCGGCCGCCGTAGCTGCCTCCCGAGCGACTGCCGCCAGAGCCGCGCGAGCTGCTTTCCGTTTTGGGGCGAGCTTCGTTAACGGTCAGCGGACGTCCCTCCACTTCTTTGCCGTGCATCGCGGTGATGGCCGCCTGAGCTTCTGCCTCGGTGGTCATTTCGATGAACCCGAAGCCCTTGGAACGACCGGTGTCGCGATCCACAATCACTTGGGCGGATTCGACCCCACCAAACGGTTCGAACAACTGCTGCAACGAACTGTCGGTCACGCCGTAGGGTAAGTTACCGACGTACAATCTTTTGCCCATGGAAGGGAACTCCTGTGACGCTGAGGCTCGGCAGCCGGCCGGCCTCTTCGCGGAGGCGATACCGACCGGTGTCGGACTGAGAACACCACAAGGGACGATGAAAAGGGAGATGGTGAGGCAGCGTCAACGACATCCCCGGCCATGATCCGCTTCGCACGGCCCAAGCGTGGTGTTATGATAGCCCGTCCCGGGACGAAGGAACAGACAAGCGCGCGGCACGAAGCCCACATCGTTACCGGCAGGTTATCGGGGCGTGAATAGAATGTTCCCATATGCTCGGGAAAATTTCGCGGACCGATGAGGCAACGCTGGTTGAAGATTGGACTGGCTTGACGGCCTGGGAAGCGTGTCGCCGGCTTGCCGATTTGCCGCACTTGCTGTTTCTGGACAGTGCCCGCACTACGGGACCGGCGCGTTACTCGTATGTCACAGCCGATCCCTTTGCCTGGTTCGAGTGTGCCGCCAACGCCGTGGCGTCCGAACGTCCGCTGCGGTGCTTACAAACCGCCCTTAGGAAGTTGTGCTTACCGACCCTGCCGGGACTGCCGCCATTCCAAGGAGGGGCCGCCGGACTTTTCGGATACGAACTAGGGCACGAAATGGAACGTCTTCCGCAGCCCGCGGTGAACGATTTCGGTGTGCCAGCTTTGGCAGTGGGTTTGTATGATTGGGTGTTGGCCTTCGACCAGCAGCAACGCCGGGCTTGGCTCATCTCCACGGGTTTGCCGCTAGCCGAAGCGTCACGGCGTGCCGCCCGGGCGGCGCAACGGGCCGATGAAGTTCGCCGGCGCCTGGATCGTGGGCCAGCAGCCGACGTTGGCTGGCGACGCGAAGATGCCTGTCCCGTACGCACGCCCTCTTACGACGTGCCAGGCCTTGCGGGGGTAGCCAGCAATTTTTCCCGTGCTACGTATCTCGCTGCGGTTCGCCGCGCCATCGACTACATCCATGCCGGCGATTGTTTCCAAGTCAACTTTGCGCAACGGCTGGTGACGCGGCAACGAGCGAGTCCCTTGGAAATTTACGAACGATTGCGGGCCCGCAATCCCGCGCCCTTTGCCGCGTATTTCCACCTCGGCGAGTTTACGATTGCCAGTGCTTCCCCCGAACGGTTTGTGCGGTTGTCGGGAAACGAAGTGGAAACGCGGCCCATCAAAGGAACTCGGCCGCGCGGCTATACGCCCGAAGAGGATCTGGCCCGCGCCGAGGAGCTCAAAGCCAGTACCAAGGACCGCGCTGAAAACGTGATGATCGTCGACCTGCTCCGCAACGATCTCGGCAGGGTTTGCGAGTTCGGCTCCATCCGAGTGACCGCCCTCTGTCGCTTGGAAACGCATCCCTTCGTCCACCACCTGGTGTCGGACATCTGCGGCCGCTTGCGGCCTGAGCTGGATGCCATCGACCTGCTGCGGGCGGCTTTCCCCGGCGGCTCAGTGACGGGAGCGCCGAAAATTCGTTCCATGGAAATCATCGCGGAACTGGAGGGAGTGGCGCGCGGTCCCTATTGCGGCTGCTTGGGCTTCATCGGTTTCGACGGCTCCATGGACACGAACATCCTCATCCGCACGTTGGTGCTCGGTCGCGGTTGGGTTCATTTCGCCGTCGGCGGCGGGATCGTCGCCGATTCCGAACCCGATCGTGAGTACGCCGAAAGCTGGCACAAGGCGGAAGGCTTGCTGCGCTCGCTCAGCCCCTAAGGAACGGCGATGATCCTCGAAGGAATCGTCACGACTCTTTCGCCGGAAGGCGAACTCAACATCGCGCCGATGGGACCGCGGGTCGAACCCGCCATGCAGCGTTTCGTGCTGCGGCCCTACAAATCCGCCCAGACGTATCGCAACCTCAAGGCCCACGGCGAAGGGGTTTTGCACGTAACCGACGACGTGTTGCTCCTGGCGCAAGCGGCGATTGGTCCCGTCGATCCATTACCGGCGGTCGAGCGGGCGACTACCATTTTGGGTTACGTGCTCAGCGATGCCTGTCGTTACTATGAATTCGTCGTAGTGGGCCTGGACGAGCGCGAGGAGCGCGTCCACATCGAGGCACAGGTGGTCCACAGCGGCAGGCGTCGAGATTTTTTCGGCTTCAACCGCGCCAAGCACGCCGTGGTCGAAGCGGCCATCCTGGCGACTCGGACGGCATGGTTGCCGCGGGCGGAGATCCTCGCTGAGTTTCAACGACTGGAGGCCATCGTCCGCAAAACCGGCGGCCCCCAGGAACAGGCTGCTTTCGAGTTGTTGGATGCCTACGTGCGACGATGAGCGACAATCACGCCAGCATCCGGGTGGCCGCGCCGAGTCGACTGCACTTTGGTTTCTTCGCTCCCTTGGCGGAAGGCTCCCGTCATTGGCCTGGCGGCGAAACGGCAGCAACCCTGCCGGTGCGGCGGTTTGGCGGCGTCGGGTTGATGATCGATCAACCGGGGGTGGAGGTCGAGGTGCGGCCGGCGCGATCGTGGTCGGCGTCGGGCCCGTCGGCGGCCCGAGCGTTAGCGTTGGCGCAAAAGTTCGTTGCCGGACTGCCCGCCGCCGAAAGCCAGCAGGCGTTTGCCGTCGATGTGCGACGGTGCTCCCCCGAGCACGTCGGCTTGGGGACCGGCACGCAGCTGGCCTTGGCGACGGCCCAAGCCTTGGCCTGCGCCACGGGCCATGCCGATTGGTGTGTCGCCGAATTGGCCCGGCGAATGGACCGCGGTCGGCGTTCGAGCCTTGGCGTGCATGGGTTCGCTCATGGGGGCTTCTTGATCGACGGAGGTAAGATCGATTCCCGGGCCTTGGCGCCGCTTCTTTGGCGCGAGCTGTTGCCCGAAGACTGGGCGGTGCTGTTGATTGTGCCCAAGGAGGAGCACGGGCGGCACGGTGCCGGCGAACAGGCGGCGTTTGGGCAAATCGAAAGTAGCGCGCCGAACTGGCGTCGCACGGAGGTCCTGTGCCGACTGGTTCTTTTGAGCCTTCTCCCGGCGCTGCGCGAACACGACGTTGCCGCCTTTGGCGAAGCGCTATACGAATTTAATCGGCTTGTCGGCGACCTGTTTGCGCCCTTTCAAGGGGGTTGTTACGCCGGGCCAAAGTGCGCCGCCCGTGTGGCTTGGCTGCGGAGCCACGGCATTCGCGGCGCAGGGCAAAGTTCTTGGGGACCGACGGTTTTCGGCCTGGATCAGGAAGCGCGTCTGCAAACTGCCGGCAACTTGCTGCTCGACCACGAATTGGCCAGCGGTTGCGAGGTGCTGCTTTGTCGACCGGCACGGACGGGCAGATGCGTGTTCGCGGTGCAGCAGTCGATGGATGTCCCTGACAGCCGTGCGTTGCCTGGCGCGGCCGCTGAAAATTGAGGTTGCCAACTTGCCGCGCCCGAGCGCGCCATGAGATCATCCAATCCCGGGGCTGCACGGCCGCGATAGCGCGTCGGCCGCTTTGGATCGGAGCCGCACAATGCACGAAGCCACCGCTATTTTACCGATGCGCAAGCCGGACTTAGCGCTCGACGATCCGTCGTTGTACATCAACCGTGAACTGAGTTGGCTGGAATTCAATCGACGAGTCCTCGACGAGGCCCTCGATCCGAGCGTACCGCTCTTGGAACGTCTCAAATTCTTGGCGATTTTCAGCTCCAATCTCGATGAATTCTTCATGGTCCGTGTTGGCGGATTGCAGCAGAAAGTCGTCGCTGGCATCACCGTCGGCTCGGGCGCCGACCGCATGCCGCCGCGCGAACAACTCGAGCGCATCAGTGCCACGGTCCGGCAAATGCTCGCCGAGGGGTATCGCTGCCTCCGGGAACAACTTTTGCCCGCCTTGGAGAAAGAAGGCATTGTTATTTGCGGCACCAAGGACCTCACCGACGAGCATCGCAAATACCTCAACGACTTGTTCCGCCGCGAGATTTTCCCGGTGTTGACGCCGCTGGCCATCGATCAGGGACATCCGTTTCCCCATCTGCTGAACAAGTCGCTGAACCTCGCGGTCTTGCTGCGCCGGCCGCGCGCTCAAGACAAGCTTTTCGCCGTCGTCCAAGTGCCGGCGGTCCTGCCGCGCTTCGTGGCGTTGCCCACCGACCGTGGCGCGGCATTCGTTGCGCTGGAAACCGTCATCCGCTTGCACTTACCCGAATTGTTTCCGGGTATGGAAATCGACCGGGCCGTGTTGTTCCGCGTGACGCGCAATAGCGAGTACGAAATCGACGACGACGAAGTCGAGGACCTGATCAAGACCATCGAAGAAGAAATCCGCAAGCGGCGGCGCGGCTTTGCCGTGCGTTTAGAAATCGAAGCGGATGCCCCCCCTGAGGCCAGCGGGTTTCTCATGCAAGCCCTCGACCTGGAACCCAACGACGTTTATACGGTGCCGGAATTCCTC
>JANWVS010000520.1 GCA_025056835.1 Gemmataceae bacterium
GGACCGGTTTACACTGACGCAAAAGGACGTACGGCAGAATCGTGCAGCCCTGGCGGTCTAGCTTTTTTGAAACCGTGGTCTTGCTCAAAAACGTCAAAGGCGTGTACAATCGCGGAGTCGGCGTGTAGGATTCGTCATAGCCCGGTCGGCTTTCGCGGACAAGCCATCGTCGCACATGATCGGAGGCCCGCCAACGACCTTTTCTTTGGACTCGCTCATGAACGGACCATCGACCCTTCATGATCCCAACGAAATCCACAAACCCCGCCGAGGTCTTCGAGCGGTATTAGAATCGAAAAAACATCAACGGCAGCCGTTCGCCGAGTATCGCCGCTTTGTTCAGCACCACTATGACGGCATCGCGGGCAAACTAACGCACGTCACCGGCATCCTCACCGGCCACGCCGTTCTCGCTGGGCGGGTGTTTCGGCCGTCGGGGTTCGATGTGCGCGGCTGCAAGCGAATTTTGGACGCAGGCTGCGGCAACGGCCGTTACACGAAGAACATTTTGCGCTGGGCCGATCCCGACGCGTTGATTACGGCGTTTGACCTCTCGCAAAGCATGCTTCGCCGGGCCCGCCGCTATCTAAAAAGCAGTCGAATATCGCACGTCGCCGCCGACGTCACGCGGCTGCCTTACCCGGACAATTTCTTCGATTGCGTCGTATGCGGCTGGATGTTGGAACATCTTCCCGATCCACTTCCCGGTCTGCGCGAATTGGCTCGCGTTTTGCAACCCGCCGGCAAGATGTTGCTCATGGTCACGGAAGACACGGTGACCGGGGCGGTTTGCAGCCGGATGTGGCATTGTCGGACTTACAATCGCCACGAACTGCGGCGCGTCTGCGATGCCTGCGGGCTTGAATGGCGCCGCCCGCTTTATTTTACTCGTATTCACCGCGTGTTTCGCTTGGGCGGCATCATTGTCGAGTTGGTGAAACGCTAATGCGCTTCTGGTTTCGCGAAGTCGCCGGATGGTTGCTGGTCGCGGCCGGCTTGTACGTTTTCTATTGCGTCTTGGCGATCACTCTGACGGATCGACCGCTGTTGCTCAGCGCAGGACCGCTGCTGGTGTTGGGCATTGTGGTGTTTCGGGGCGGTATTCACCTGTTGAAGGTCGCAGTCGCGGCGCGAATTTGTTCACAAACCACAGCACCGCCGCCACGGCCGAACTCGGCCGTGCAACTTCCTAAGCGGACTGAGCAGCCCTTGGAATGGTGAGGCAGTTCAAGGCACCGTCTTTCGCACGGTGGCCGGAAAAAGACAACTACCCCTGTCATTGCAAGCCTGAAAACGCACGCTGACTTCCAAGGGACCGGTGTCTCCCTCCGCACGCTGCACGGTCGCCTTGATCGTGACTTTGCCGTGGTAAACGGCGTATTTGCCCAAGATTTTGTCTTCCACCACTTGGCCGCGAGGATAGTCGATCTTCACATCGCGCAGTTTGGTCTTGGCAGTGATCTTGACTTCCGTCTGTGCTCCTGCCAACTCGTCGCTGCCGACCGGATTGCTGTAAATGTGCCAGCCCTTATTAATTTCGAGAAAAACGGTGATTTCCTGTTTGCCCCCGGCATCGATTTTGCTACCTTCGACGCTGACCTTGACCTCGGTGTCAGACTTACCTCCCGCAGCCGCTGAGTTGCCGCCAACCGCCAACGCCGCCAGAGTTACCGATAGAACAAAGAGAAAGAAGCAGCCTTTGCATCGCTGAATCATGATGTATCTCTCCATGGGACGAAGGAGTAATCCATTCCCGAACATTGTACTTCGGCTACGATTGCGACGCCATGCGAAATGGTACGGGAAGTTCGTTGCCCGGTGCGGATGCCGTTTTTGTTTCGGCAGTACAGACCAAGCCAAACGCCAAAAAATGCCGGCGTCCTCACGAATCCTGGTGAAACGCCATTGAAACAGCACTGACTTACTCCTATTATAGCCGTAGTGGAAGTAGTGGTCCGATGGTACTGCTCAGCCGCAAGTGTGATTACGCCCTGCTATTGTTGTGCTATCTGCACCACAAGACGCATGGCGCCTCCGCTCGCGAAATCGCGGACCACTTCGGCATCAGCCGGCCTTTCGTGGCCAACATCCTGAAGGATCTGTGTCACAAAGGGTTTGTGGTGAGCCATCGCGGCGTGCGCGGCGGCTACGAACTGTCGCCTGCCACGGCCGACGCCACTCTAGCCGATGTGCTCGACTCGCTCGAAGACGAGCGAATCCGGCTGGCCGAGTGTAACGAACCGCCGCCGGGGCGCTGTTGTGCTCTGACGGAAACTTGCCCGATTCGCCGACCGATCGAAATGATCCATCGGCGCTTGCGGGAAGTTTTGCAGTCGGTTAAGCTTGCCAACCTATTTGGGTTGACGGCAACCATGGAATTAGGGACATCGCGGTGCAACCACCCGTCGTCGCCGGTGCCGTCGGTCCCATGATGTGAGAGCTGGATGACCCTCCGCTTGCCGATTTATCTCGACAACCACGCCACCACCCGGACCGATCCGCGGGTCGTCGAAGCGATGTTGCCGTATTTCACGGAAAACTACGGCAACGCTGCGAGTCGCAATCACGTTTTCGGCTGGAAAGCGGCGGCGGCCGTCGATCAAGCACGAGAACAGGTGGCTGCCCTGATTGGTGCCGAGTCCCGCGATATCATCTTC
>JANWVS010000521.1 GCA_025056835.1 Gemmataceae bacterium
AGTGAACGAGCAACCCGACAATCCCAACGTCGCCACACCCATCGGCTTCACTGGCATGTCTCGGGAACAACCGCTAACCGACCGGCCCGCAATGAATAAATCGCGTCGGCGCCTACGGCTGCTTGCGGGTCATGTGAGGACAATACCAAGGTCACACCTCGCCGCTGCTGATCGCGCAGCAGTTGCAGGAGATTTGCCGCGGCGTTCGCGTCGAGATTCGATGTCGGTTCATCGGCGAAAATGATTTTCGGTTCGACCGCGAGAGCGCGGGCCACGGCCACGCGCTGCTTTTCACCGCCGCTCAGTTCCAAGGCCAAGGCGTCGGCCACGTCGGCCAGACCGAGGGCGTTCAATAAATCCCGGGCACGGGCCTGTCGTTCTCTTCGTCCTGCGCCGAGCGGAACCAGCGGGTACGTTACGTTCTCCCAAACAGGAAGACCGTCGATCAACGAATAACTTTGGAAGACGAAGCCGAAGCGGCGGCGCAAGCGTGCCCGCTCGGCGTCGGAGCAGTCGCCGAAGTCACGGCCTTCGAGCAAGACCTGTCCACTGCTCGGCCTATCCAACGCTCCTAACAACGACAACAACGTCGTCTTGCCCGAACCGGATGGTCCGGTCAGCACGACAAACGATCCAGCGGCAATGGACAGCGAAACATCATCGATTGCCCGCACCTCCGCGCGGCCACGACCGCGAAAGTAACGGCTCAGACGCATCGCTTGCAGCAAACAATGCATCGCTTACTCCTTCTCGCTGCGGGCCTAATGGGTTTTGCGCGTCACCGCATGGCCGTCGCAGGTGCCGCCACCGCCGCCCGCCACGTCGACGCCAGGCTCCCGCTCAGCACGACCACCAGGCCCAGCAGCACCGCCAACATGCTGGGGACCGGCGCTAGGCGAAACGGCACCGGGAAACTCGGCACGACGTCGACCCCCGGCAGCACGACGCTTGCCAACCAAAATCCGTTGAGCCACCGCAGCCAGGCATAGGCCAACAGAATCGACAGCGCAGCCCCCGCTGTTGCCAGGAGAAGGTTTTCGACGGCACAACGCCAGAGCACTTCACTGGTTTGCCAGCCAGTAGCCTTGAGAATGCCAATCTCTCGGCGGCGTTCGCGCAGGCCGACTCCCGATGTCACCAGCATGCCCATGATGCCAGCAATGATCACCAACAGCCAATGCAAAGCGAAAATCCCCTCGCGCTGTCTCACGCCCGCGCGGAGCAAGCCAGCGGCTTCAGTGCGGCTGATCACGGCGAGTCGCCACGGGCGGGTCGGCACTTCCTCCGCCAGCGGTCCGGAAAGCAGCGCAGTAGTCACTTGCTCGGCGTAGCCGGGCCGGCAGGTTACCAGGAAATCGGTCGCCGAACCTTGCTGATTGAAAATGTGACCGGCTGTCTTTAGCGTAGTCAACATCACTCGTGATTGCCATAGCCCCGCATCGCTGGTAAACAGGCCCACCACACGCGATAATCGCTCCCCCTCCGTGCTGCGATAAAATGGCGGAAAAACAGCGCCAACTTTCAGGCGCAACCGACGGGCCAAATCAGTGCCGACGACCAATTCGTTGACTCGGCCCTCGCGCGGCAAAGCCCCGGCCACGCACCGCACTGATGCTGGGAAGCGCTCCACCGGCAGACCCACCAACACGGCGTTTTCACTCTCGGCTCCCAGCACCAGGGGACCCACGATTCGCGGCGTCACCTCCACGACGCCCGGCACTTCGCGAATTACATCGGCGACGCTCAGCGGAATAGGCACGGTGCGGCCGAACTGCCGGGCGGTAACGTACAGATCCGGACCGCTCCCGACCGCCAGTTCCCCTTGATCGTGCAATCCCTGAGAGAGGCCAAGGCCCGCCACCAACGGCAGCAACACGGCCACGACACAGCCGACCGTGGCGGTGCTCCGCAGCCGATAGAGCGCCACGGCCGTCAATCCGCTTCGGGCAATCGCCAGCCAAGGCCGCATGGCAAACCTCGCGTGTCGAACAGGGAACAACCGTGGCACGGACACCAAGGCATGGCGCCGGCGATCGGACCGTCGTCCCAGGGGCAAGTCGGACAAAGCCGCGGATCAAACGCCGTCGGACAACGCGACCAATCGACAGCCGGTCCCAGCCCGAGGCCCCCGACCAGACGCTGATAGGCTGCGACGTTGTCGTGGGTCGTCGCTGATCTCCCAGCATCGAAAACCACCAGACCACCGGCAAGGAGGCACAACAGGGCGATCAAACTCGTCAGTAGCAACTCTGCATTGTCGCGTTTCATGGGAATGGCCGCGCCTCGCCGTGCAAAATAAATCCGCGATGGGCACGCGCGTGCGCCTCGGCGTCAGCCTGAGACCGAAACGTATGGATACGGTCGCCCATCGCTCGTGAAGTCACCACCTGGCTGCGCACAAAGGTGGCCCTCGCCGCTGGCATTTCCGCGCCGCTGACCTCGTCGGTGACGAACACCTCAACATCGAGTTGCGGCCATTGTTTCCGCCACAATTGAGCACAGCGAATGCAACAAAACTCGCGGGCCGTTCCGCCGCGCGGGACTACTCGCACCCGATAGATTGGCTCGATGGGGCTGCCGTCGAAGGCGCACGTGGCCGGGCCGCCGTGCCGCCACCACGGCCCCACGACGCCCAGCGCAGTCATAAAGAGT
>JANWVS010000522.1 GCA_025056835.1 Gemmataceae bacterium
ATCGGTCGATGCCGCTACGGCGTCATGTGCAACGAAGACGGCATCTTGTTCGACGATGGCGTGGTCGCTCGCTGCGGAGCCGATCATTTTTATCTGACGGCGACCACCAGCAACGCCGAGGCAGTCTACCAGTGGCTTGAACTGTGGCGCGCGACTTGGGGCATGGAGGTAACGATGGTCAACCAGACATCGTCACTAGCGGCGATCAATCTGGCTGGCCCGGCGGCGCGCGACATTCTCGCGACCATCACGAACGTTGACCTTTCTCCCGCCGCCTGCCCTTACCTGACATTTGTCAAAGGAGACGTCGCTGGTGTGCCGTGTCTCATCTTGCGCCTTGGTTTCGTTGGCGAACTCGGCTACGAGATTCATTGTCCCAGCGCCGCCGCCGCTCATGTCTGGCAGACCTTGCTCGCCGTCGGTCGAACCTTTAGCTTACGGCCATTCGGGGTCGAGGCTCAGCGGATCCTACGGCTGGAAAAAGGCCACTTGCTGTTCGGGGTCGATACCGATGCCCAGTCGAACCCCCTCGAAGCGGGTCTGGAAGGGCTGGTATGCTTCGACAAGCCGAACTTCATCGGCCGCGAACCATTGCTGCGTTTCAAGGCTCGCGGACCTCGATCGCGTCTGGTCGGCTTCCGCTTGCGTGCGCCAGTGGCAGTTCAAGACGTACGCAGCTTGGAGGGATGCCAGGTGCTCGACGGCGGACGCCCCGCGGGCCGAGTGACTAGCGCACGGCATAGCCCGACCTTGCACGAAGCCATCGGCCTGGCTTGGGTGCCGGCCGCTCGGTCGATGCCGGGCCAACGCTTGGTCCTTCGTTGGCGCGGCGCCGACGTGCCGGCCGAGGTCGCCCCGCTGCCTTTTTACGATCCGCAACGGCGGCGATTGACGTCGTAGCGAAGCTGCGGGCAGTTGAGCGTCCGCCGCTTAGCGTTTCAACTCCTTGAATTGGATATTTTTGAAAACGACTTCCATCGGTCCGCCCGAGTGAAGCTGAAAAGCGATGATTCCCGCCGCGGGCGCCTTGGGAAAATCACCGTCAACGGTCACCGTGTCGTTGATCTTGATCGTGATGTGTTTTCCTTCGGCACGGATGTAGTAATGGTTCCAATCGTCTTCTTTGACGATCTTTTTCACCAGGTCAGCCGGCGCGGCCTTCATCATGCCGCCAAAGTTTTCTCCGTACAGACTGCCCCAATACTGTTGGCCGATGTCGCATTGCGGACCGGTCACGGCAAACTTGGTCTTGTCGTGGACGTGGCTGCGGATCTGGATGCCGCTGTTGCCGCCTTTGGTCATTTTCACTTGAAAGCTCAGCTCGAAATCGGCGTATTGGCGCTTGCTGCACAAGAAGGTGTTGAATTTCAATCCGTCGGGCTTGGTGGAGCCGACGAGGGCGTTGTGTTCCGTGTCCCATCTCCAGTATTTTTCGATGAGACCTTCCCACCCGTTGAGGGATTTGTCGATGAAAGCTGACTCACCGCCGGCCGGATGGGCCAAGGGAGCAACGATCAACACCACCGGCAAGGTCGCGAGATACCAGCCAAGCCAACGTTGCATGACCAACCTCCGCTTCCAAGAGCATCGCGCGGGCAACACCCGCCGATCACTCTATACGAAGGTTGGAGCATCGTCCAAGAAATCAAGGCTGGACGAGTTGCTGATTGACTTGGTGGCCGACTTGCTGGATGCTGCCGCGGCTCGGTGGCGTCGTCGTCACGCCAACCACCCGGCCGCGCGGCCGCGAATAGTCATCGAGGGCCACCGGTTGCACCGTTTCTGCCGTGGCGACGTTGCCGGCTTGATCGCGGACCGAAATGCGCAAGTAGGCGTGCGGACCGATGTCCATGGGCGGCACCCAGCGATAGATTCCCTCGTTTTTCAAGTTGCGGGCTATCGTTTGCCAGGGACCGTCGCGCCGTACCGCGAATTGCAGCTCGGTGGCATCGGCAACCAGGTTCTTGTCGCGCGCTGTCCAAGCAATGTGCAAAGCCGTACTGTCTTCACCCGTGCCCGGCCGGACGTACACCAGCTCAGCCATCGGCCGAGTTGTATCGACTTCAATCCAATAGTCGGGCGAATCGCCTGGATTAGGAGGTGTGCCGCCGAAACCGCGGCCGTTGCTGACCACCAGCGTCACACCGTGCAGGCCCTCGCCGGGGAGATTGACTTCGACCGGACTTTGGCGATGTGCATCTTCGCACAGTTTTTGCCAACTTTGTCCCATGTCGCGCGTGTGCCAAACTTCAATCTTGCCGACGCCGCTGGCTCCCAGGGCTTCGATCCGATAGTCGAGAAACACGCGCGTCGAGGCGACGATCTGGCGCTGGAGCGGTGCGGTGACGCGCTGGGCACCAAGTTCGTTGCCTTCCACCCGCGTCGGTACGGACCGTTGTACCGGTTGTGAAATAGTCGGCGGCGCGTTGTCGATCACCACGGGGCCGCGCGGTGAGGTCGAGGTCGCGGGAACGACAATGTCCGTTGCCTCGGACAGTCGAGGACGCGGAGATCGCACTTCGCTAGGCAGCGTCGCTGTCCTGATTGGCGAGGGAGGTGCCGAGGTCATGATCGGCGGATTGGTCGTTGAACTCGTGGAAAGCACGATGACTTGTTCGCCATTGAACGCCGGATTCGCGGGCGGCAACG
>JANWVS010000523.1 GCA_025056835.1 Gemmataceae bacterium
ATGATGCTGCGACGTCGACCGGTTCGATTTTGGCTGCCTTGGCGGGGTCGTCAGGAAGCGGACCGGCCAGTTCGTGCAGCAGCCGCCACTTTTGTCGCGCGGCACGGAAAGCCCGATAAGCTTCGCGCTTGGCTTCAAGCGTCTCAGCGGGTTTGGCGTCCTTTCGCTCAGCGGGAGCAAAGTCCTTCCACTCTGGGCTTTTGCTGGTGTAAAAGATAACCGCGAGTAGCCACCAACCCACCGCGGTCGAGACGATGCCTGCCGCCGCTAGCGCGAGTTTCCTGTAGTGGAGAGCCACCCAGAAGGTGGACAGCAACTTGGTCACATTAGGCCGAGGACTCGCCGCTGAGGCGAGACGATCTTCCGCCATGCCAAACTCCTTTCACACCAACGGCATCCGTCGCGCGCCGCCCTGCTGGGGAGACGTTTCCCCCAGGGGGCGCCGGTTGGAGGGAGATTATAAGGCACGGCGGCTTCCTTGTCTTTGTCTTTGACGAAATGCGCTTCCTCGGTGCGTGGGGCGTTGCCCCGTCGCCCGCATCGGCGGTGCCCGGACCATGAAGGTCGCGATCCGCGCTGCCTCCGCTTAGAAAACAAAGCTGATGCCGATATCAAAGCCGTTCAGCACGCGGTGCGTGGCGTTGAATCCTGGATTGATGACGCCCATGTCGAAGTCAATCGGTCGTTCAGAAGCAATCGTGTTGAACAGTGCCAACACGTTGTAGCCGATGCGGACCTGCACCGCTTCCCAAGGGTACCACCAGATGCTAGCTTTGGCCTCAACGCCGGGGGCCACTTGGAAGAAGTTGCGGGCCCGCGAAGCCGAAGTAGCGCGGTCTTCGCGTTCCCAACGCACTCGGCCCTTGACCCAATCGCCGTACAAGCTGCCGGCCACGTCGAGACTGAACGAGAATCCGCCTAAGACCGGCACGTCACCCAGGAACCATTCTTGGCCGCACCCGAGCAACACACCATAAAAACGATTCGAGACGATGTTCGAATAAACGGCGTTGTTGGCGGCTGTTCCGTTGCCTTGGTCGTCGAGGTCGACGGTGCGCCAACGGAAACGGTCCCACATGACGATAATGCGTGGTCCCATCAAGCCATAGACCCGGCCGACATCAGTTTGCCAGATTGGCACCCGGGCGGTCAGCGTTACCATGTCGAAACGTTGCTTCAACTCGATCGACATGTTGTCGGCGCCGTTCCAGATGCCGTACAAGGCCGTCGCCGAAGGATCCACGGCCGGGTTCGGCGGTGTCGACTGCGGCAGGTCGCGTGGACCGGCGTACAAGCTGGAAAAATTACTCACCGGCGAGAACAGAAACGTATTTTGCAACAGACCGCCGGAATTGAAGTCGGGGGGCAAAAGGCCGGCAGACACGGCGTAGCGGTTGTCTTGCAAGTGAACCCAGCTGAGAGTGAGCACCAAGCCGCTTTCAAACCGCCAGCCCATGAACAGATCGAAACCTGGGGACCACGTACCGGGGCCGTCGAGTTGCGCGGTGTCCAACGCTTTGGCTCCGCTGCCGACGAACACCGGCGGAACCAGACCGGTGGCCGTGCCGTCGAAATCGACAAACCCACGGACGGCAACGGTCTGCTGGCGGATCCGGCGATCGACGTGCCAAACGAGGGCATCCAGGCCGACAAAAAACCCACCGTCTTCATAACGCGGATGGCTGAACGGCCCCGTGAAGTGCACCGGTGGCACTTCGTAGTATTGGGCCGGGACCGGCGCCGGCGCCAACCAAGCTGCCGCGGCCAGGATTATCCAGCTGATTCGCGTTCGCATGACCCGCATCTCCTTGGAAGCGTACACGCTTCGGGCCCCCGCTATGCGGCGCCGCCGGCCGGTCCTCCCCCGAGGTTCAGCCGGAAAGCGCAAGTTCGCCTGAATCGACCTTCACGAATAAGGGTGCGGGAAGATAACGAACCCGCCGATCATGTCAAGGGGACTTTTCGACAGTGCGGAAAATGCACCTGGACTGTTCGGTTGTGCATAGGTCCTTTCGCCTAGGTCGTAAACTAGTCCGGCTCGTTCGAAAAATGAAAAATAACGACTTGTGCCATGATCGAAGAGCTTCGGAAAAGGGCACAGCGGAAAGTCGCAGGTACGCCGCCGTAAACAGCAAGTTTTGGGCGACCAGTCCACCGTGGTGGGTTAGGCAAACAATTCGCGGACCGCTTCGCCGCCGTCGACGAGGCGAATCGGCCGACCGATCGGCGTCATGTTTTCTTTGCGCGGGTCGATGTTAAGGGCTCGGCAGAAAGTGCAGAAGAGATCGCTGACTGAGACCGGACGGCGGGTAATGTCGTTGCCGCCGTCGCTGGTGGCGCCGATGACTTGACCGCCGCGAATGCCGCAGCCTGCTAAGACGACGCTGAACGCTCGCGGATAGTGGTCGCGGCCATTGTTGGGGTTGATGCGCGGGGTGCGGCCGAATTCCCCCATCCAGACGACGATCGTGCTTTGCAGCAGACCCTTCTGATCCAGATCCTTGAGGAGCGTCGAAAACGCCGGGTCGACCTGTTTCAGGCGCTGGGCCACGGTGTCGAAGTTGTTCTGGTGCGTGTCCCACCCGCCCATCGTTACCTGAACGAACTTGACCCCGGTTTCCACCAGCCGGCGCGCCAAAAGGCA
>JANWVS010000524.1 GCA_025056835.1 Gemmataceae bacterium
CGAGTTCATCATTCAAATTGCCGGCGAGCGTCCGTCGCACCTGGTGGCGCCGGCGGTGCATCACACCAGGGAGAGCGTGGCCCGGATTTTGTCGCAGTTTCTGAACGAACCGCTTCCGGCCGACGCCAAGACCTTGGCTCTCACAGGCCGTCGCGTACTTCGTCAGAAATTTTATCACGCCGACTTGGGGATCACCGGCGTCAACTTCGCCGTCGCCGAGACTGGGACCATGGTGCTCGTCACCAACGAGGGCAATGGCCGCCTGACGACGACCTGGCCCCGCGTGCATATTGCCGTGATGGGCATGGAAAAGGTGATTCCCCGCTTCCAGGATTTGCCGACATTTCTCAAGCTGTTGGCGCGGGGCGCGACCGGTCAACCGTTGTCGGTGTATACGACGCTCCTGACGGGACCACGCCGGTCGGGTGAGGCGGATGGTCCGGAAGAGTTTCATTTGGTGATCCTCGACAATGGCCGCTCGAGAATTCTCGCAACGCCGTTTCGCGAGAGCCTTCAGTGCATTCGTTGCGGAGCATGTCTGAACGCCTGCCCCGTTTATCGGCGGATCGGCGGCCACGCTTATGGCGGCGTATATTCCGGCCCCATCGGCAGCATCCTTACGCCGCTGTACGATAGTGTCAGCCTCAATCCGCATCTGCCTCATGCCTCATCGTTGTGTGGGGCATGTTTGGCGGCCTGTCCCGTGAAGATCAACATTCCGAGAATGCTGATCGGACTGCGCGAATTACAACATCAATTCAAGCCGAGCCGCTGGGAAAACTTGGCGTACCGAACCTGGTCTGCCGTCTTGGCTCGGCCCTGGCTGTATCGGCTGGCGCTGCGAGCGGCGCAATGGATGTTGCGCCCCTTCGCTAAAGATGGTTGGCTCAGCAACTTGCCCGGCCCCGGCAGCCGTTGGACAGCCCAGCGCGATTTTCCGGCTCCGGCAGCGCAATCGTTCCGACAACGCTGGAAGCACGAACTGCAATGACCACTCGCGAGAGTTTTCTTCAGCGCGTTCGTCAAGCCGTCGTCGAGGGCAATCGCATCGTTGGCGAAGCCTCCTTGCCCGACCGCGGCCGGATCGGCTACCAAGGCGCCGGCCCTGATCCTGTGGAGAGTTTCTGCCGGGCTTGTCGCACCGCCGGCGGAGTGCCCTTGGTGGTCGACGACGGCGCCGCCGCCTGGCAACACATCCAACAGGTGCTTGACGAACGCCGCGCCCAAAGGATCGCCGTCGGCGCCGGCGGTCTCGTGGCAGCGCTTGGTCTAACGGCCCTGCTCCGCCAGCGCGGCTGCGAGGTGACGCCCATGGATCAGGCCCCAGGCAGCGACTTTCGCGACCGCATGTTCGCCGCCGACGTGGGCATTTCCAATGTTGCGTACCTTGTCGCCGAAACCGGCTCAATTATCATGGCGACAGCGCCCAGCGAACCCAGGTCGTTGACCTTGCTTCCTCCGGTTCATATCGCCCTGGCGCGCCGGAGTCAGATCCTCGCCGACCTTTTTGATCTCTTCGAAATTTTCGCTCGAAAAATCGCCTTCCATCAAGAAGCACCACCATCGTGCCTGACGATCATCACGGGACCGAGCAAGACCGGCGACATTGAATTAAAACTTGTGACGGGGGTTCACGGACCCGGCGAAGTGTACGTCGTCATTTGTCCCGACGGCATCGCCGCCGCGGCAACCGCACCAACTGCGAAGCGATAGATTGCATTTCGCGCCACCTGCCTGCGGCTGCGGCGACCAAGCCCGTCGGGGCAAGGCTCTCTGGTCAATTGATGAGCGGGCGTATATCTTGTCTGTCGTTAACGCTTGCCTCAGCCAGACCGCCGTTGCGATGCATCACAGCACAGGAGCCCCATGAGCCAGATCGAGTTGCGCCCCGGCCTTGCGGACGTGCCGGTGGCCGAATCCGCCGTTAGTTTCATCGACGGCAAACGCGCTCGCTTGGAGTATCGAGGTATCGCCGTCGAACAACTCGCCAAGGAAAGTTGTTTCGAAGAAACGGCCTGGCTGCTGCTGAAGGGAGACCTGCCGTCGCAAAAGCAACTCGCCGACTTTGACGATGAACTCCGCCACCATCGGCGGATCAAGTTTCGCGTCAAGGACTTGATCAAATGCCTCCCGGAGACCGGCCACCCGATGTACGCCATGCAGGCGTCGGTGGCGGCCTTGGGAATGTTCTACCCAGCCCGCGACGTCAGCAACCAAAAAAGTAACTGGGAATCGGTCGTCCGTTTGATTGCCAAGATGCCGACGGTCTGCGCGGCTTTTCATCGCATTCGCAAAGGCGACGAACCGATCTCGCCACGCGACGACCTCGATCACGCCGCCAATTTCTACTGGATGTTGTTCGAGAAGGAGCCTACACCGGCGATTCGCAAGGTGATGGATGCGTGTTTGATTCTACACGCGGAACACACCATGAACGCTTCGACCTTCAGCGGCCGCGTCACCGGTTCGACGTTGGCCAATCCCTATTCGGTCGTCAGCGCCGCCATCGGAACCTTGACCGGACCGCTCCACGGCGGAGCCAACGAGGAAGTCCTCGACATGCTCGAGGAAATCGGCAGCATCAGCAACGTCAAAGCGTGGGTCGAAGACGCCGTGGCTAAGAAGAAGAAGATCATGGGGTTCG
>JANWVS010000525.1 GCA_025056835.1 Gemmataceae bacterium
CTCATCCATCCGGGGCTGTTTTGGCGGTTCAGCGGTCGGGAGGCTGAGCGCCTGGTACGCGACGCGCCGGACGATGTCGTGACCTGAGCCACCGAGAACGCCGCGCATGACAAGGGAGGCGACCATGACGATGCACCGCCGAGTGGGCATGGCATTGCTGCTTTTGAGCGTAACGGTGTTGCTGGGCTGCGGGGGCCACCACGGCGGCAGCCACAAGAGCAATGTGCCGGCCGCCAAGAAGCACGACGACGACCACGATCACGGTCCCGGTCCGCACAACGGGGTCGTCTTCGATTTCGGCAAATGGCACTGCGAATTCACCGTCGATCATAAGGCCGGCGAAGCGACGATCTACGTCCTGACCGCGACGGGCAACAAGCCGGTGGCGATCCACATCGAAAAACCGTTGCTCAGCATCAAAAAACCGCAGTTTCAAGTGGAGCTGAAGGCCGTGCCGCAAAGCGGCGACCCGGAGGGCAAATCCTCGCGTTACGTCGCCAAGCACGAACATTTCGCTAAGGAGCAAGAATTTGAGGGGACTCTCAGCGGCGTGGTGGACGGCAAACCCTATGTGGCCGATTTCAAGGAAGAAGAACACAACCTGGAAAAGAAATAGGCGCGCCGGCTTACAATAAGACGCATGTCGGGGGGCTATCCCGGCGAGGGGACAAGGTTCAGCGGTCATGGGACGGCAGGCGTTTGCGCGGGCGGTCGGCTTTCTCAACTACTTTCCGGTGGCGAAGTGGTCCGCACTGACGGCGGCGGTCGCCGCGGAGGTGTTGTTCGGCGCCTTGCTGGCGTTGCTGGGCTTGTTCATCGATCTGGCCGTCGAGCAAGGCGAATTGCCGAGTTGGGAGCAACTGCCGGCTAACAGGCGTGAGAGGTTCGAGGCCGAGCACAGCTTGCCCACAGACGCGGGCGAACGGCAGGCCCGGGTGAAAGAATGGGAGAAGGCCCTCGCCGGCCTGACGGACGATGCCGCGGCGCGCCGCTTGGTGGCGCATTTGCAACCAGCCTCGTTGCCGGAGGCGTTGCAGCGCCAGCGTTGGCAGCTGTTGTGGCTGGCCCGGTTGCCGGCGGAAGTGGAGGCCCAGGCCGGCGAAGAAGCGGCTGACGAGGTGCGTGCGGCGTTGGCCCGGCAGGTTCGCGATGCTGGGCTGGCGCAGGCCATGGTGATGCCCCTGGCCGATTTCGGTCTCTTGAGCCTGGTGGTCCGAGCCGGGGATACCTGGATCGGCGACGCGGCGGCGCTGGCAGCGCGGTACTGTTCGTGGACGTGGCGCTACGGCAACCAACGCTACCTGCGCGGTTTGTTCTTCCTGGCCGTGGGCATTGCCGTCGTGCGCTATGGTCTGATCTTAGCCGGCCAATGCGCCGCGGCCCTGACCACGCTCGAGGCCATGACGCGCTTGCGGCGCGCCGTGTATTTGCAAACCTATCGTCTCGGAGCGTTGGCGATCAAGTCGCTAGGGCCGAGTGAGGCGATCAGCATTTCCACCCGGCACTTGGAGGTCGTGCATCAGGGGTTGTACGCCTGGCTGACGGTTGTCTTCCGGGAACCCATCAAACTCGCCTTGCTGCTGGCGTTTGCGATGATCATCAACCTTTGGCTGGCCTGGGCCTTTGTGTTGTTCGCGTTGTTGGTGTGGGCGGCGGGCGGTCAGGTCGCTTCGTATTTTCGCCGCCAAGTGCGCCGGGCCGAGGAACGTGCCGCCGAGCAGATGGTTCGTTTGCAGGAGAGTCTGAAACTGCTGCGGCTGGTCAAAGTCTATGTCATGGAACATTTCAATCAGACGCGCGTCGAGCGTCAATTGACCGGCTACGCCCAGGCGACGTTGCGGCGCTATCGCGGCGAAGCCCTGCAACGCCAGCTTTTCCTCCTCCTGGGGCTCTTGGCGGCGCTGGTTTTGTTGCTGCTGGCGGGCACCGTCCTGCTCGACGGCCGGCTGCCGGTAGCCTATGGCCTGACGATGGTTGCGGCCTTGGTCTGCCTCTACTGGCCGACGAGCAAATGCGTCGAAGCACGTCGGACGCTGCGCCGCGCCCGGGAGGCGGCCAAGGTGCTGTTCGATTTTCTCGACCGTCCGGGAAGCGTCGGCCAGGCCGTCGAGGCCGAATTCCTCCCGCCGCTGAGCGACAGCATTGAATTCGATCAGGTGACGCTCCAGGAACCCGGCACCGGCCGGGCGCTGTTGCGCGGCGTCAATCTCACCATCTCCGCGGGACAGAAAATTGCTCTCGTCGGCACCGATCAACTGGCAGTCCACGCTCTGGTGTATCTGATCCCGCGCTTCCTGGATCCGCAGGAGGGCGAGGTCCGCATCGACGGTAAAAACCTTCGTTGGGTGACGCTCGATTCGCTGCGCATTCAAATCGCCATGGTCCTGCAACACGATCTAGTGTTCAACGACACGATCGCCAACAACATCGGCTGCGGCGACCCGACGTATCCGTTGCACCGCATCGTCGCCGCGGCCAAAGTGGCCCACGCCCACAACTTCATCCAGAAACTGCCGCTGGGGTATCAAACGGTGGTCGGCGATCTCGGCCACGCCCTCAGTGCCACGGAGCAGTTCCGCATCGCCTTGGCCCGAGCCATCTTGCGCGAGCCGACGCTGCTGATTATCGAGGAACCCCCCG
>JANWVS010000526.1 GCA_025056835.1 Gemmataceae bacterium
ACTGCTCCGCTTCATTGCCGATGGATTGGCTGACGTTGACGACCGGCGTGCGAAGGATCGTTGGAGCCGGCTGAATACGGTCTTCCAGGGACTCCAGCGTGGGGCGATGGCGCGAAGCCGGCACGATTGACCGGCGGGTGCTCCAACGTTTCCACCAACTGAACATGGCAACACTCCCGTGTCTCTGAAGACGATCAGCGCGTCCGGCAGCTCTGCTTCTGTTAGCTATCGAACCAAATCGTGCTTAGGGCGACGAGAACTCGGAATCTGCCGCCCGCAGCTTTCCCGGTACGGTCGGGTCGTAACTAGACTGCCGTGCTTACCGCTTCTGTGCATTATGACCGATTCCTTGGCGCGGGCAATGGTAAAACCGCCGCGCGCGGCCGAAGCGGTCTTGGACGGCGCGATCAGCTATCCGTGTGACGAGGGATCGTATGAAAACGATGGCGCGATGTTCGCTCCACCAAGAGGTGGCACAATTGTCGCCAAGGCTTCGGCGCAAACGCTTGCTAGCGCCGCGAGTTCGCCTTGTTCGTGGTCCGCATGAATTGACACCCGCAGCCGCGCTGTACCGCTTGGCACGGTCGGGGGCCGGATGGCCCGTACGTCGAATCCAGCCCTTTGGACAATTGTTGCCGCGCCCAGCGCCGCCCGATCATCGCCAACGACGATCGGCACGATGTAATCTTCTCCACCGGCGCTGATCCCCGCAGCCGCCAGCTGCCGCCGAAAACGAAGGGCGTTGGCGCACAACCGGTCTCGGCCGGCGACGTCGGCCTCGGCGCGTTGCAACGTCTCCAACCACCATGCAGCGACCTGCGGAGGCAGGGCGGTGGTATAAATGAAATGTCGGCAGCGGTTGACCAGCAACTCTCGCAGCAGATTGCCTCCGACGACATAAGCTCCTGGTACGGCGAGCGCTTTGCCGCCGGTGTGTACGGTCGCCAGCACGCCGGACCGCAGTCCCAGGTGGTCCACCAATCCCGAGCCGCGCGGACCGAAACATCCCGTCGCATGGGCCTCGTCGATAATGACGTGAGCACCATATTGTTGGGCCAACGCCACGATATCCGCCAACGGCGCTCTGTCTCCATCCATGCCGAAGAGCGACTCCGTGACGATGAACAATTCGCGACGAGTTCCCCGCTGTGCTGCGGCCGCCGCCAACCCTTCCGCCAGATGATTCACGTCATTGTGACGAAAGATAAAGCGCTCCGCCCTTGCCAGACGCAAGCCATCGATGATAGAGGCATGATTGGCGGAATCCGACGCAACCCAATCGCTCGGCTCAATCACGGTGGACAACAGCCCTTCATTCGCCGTGTATCCGCTGGTGAAGACCAGGGCCGCTTCGGCGCCGTGCCAGCGAGCGAGTGCGGTCTCAACTTCCTCCCACAGAGGATGATGGCCGCGCAAAAGCCGCGACGCCGTACCGCTGCGTGCAAGAGCCGCCGTAGTGGCGGCGGCGAGTTGGGCGTAGCCGAGGTAGTCATTCGATGAGAAGTCACGGCCGGCCGGTGTCGCAAGACGGCGACCGCGGCCGCAACGGTGAAGTTCCTCAAGGTAAGCGTGACAACGACGTGTCAAAGACATGGCGAACCTGGTTGGGGCGCCGCCGGCAAACCGATTTCGCGAAACAGTGCTGCGTCGTCCGATGCCGACGGGTTGGGGGCCGTCAGCAATTTGTCGCCAAAAAAGATCGAGTTGGCACCGGCGAAGAAGCACAGCACCTGCAATTCACGACTCATGCGGTCCCGACCGGCGCTGAGGCGAACGCGAGCTTTCGGGAAGCCAATCCGTGTTGTAGCCACGAGCCGGACCAGCTCCAGCGAATCGACCGGAGCAGCATCCTGCAAAGGCGTCCCCCGGATTGGCACCAGACAGTTGATGGGAATACTCTCCGGAGGCGGATCGAGTTGGGCCAATTCAACCAACAGCATCAGCCGATCTTCCTCGTTCTCGCCCATGCCCAGGATGCCGCCGCAACACACCGCGATCCCGGCGTTTTGCACCGCACGCAGCGTGCGGAGGCGATCGTCGTAGGTACGTGTGCTGACGATGTTGGGATAATGGCGTCGCGAAGTATCAAGGTTGTGATTGTAAGCTGTAAGTCCGGCCTCAGCGAGTCGTCGGGCTTGTGCATCGGTCAGCATGCCGAGAGTCACACAAGCTTCCATGCCCAAGGCGCGCACGGCCCGTACCATGTCGAGGATACGATCGAATTGCGGTCCGTCCTTGGGTTCGCGCCACGCCGTGCCCATGCAGAATCGTGTTGCGCCCAACTCCTTGGCCTGGGCCGCTCGTTCACGCACTTCCTCTAATGACATCAGGGGCGTCGCCGGCACACCGGTTTGGAAATGGGCGCTTTGAGCGCAATACCCGCAGTCTTCTGCACAGCCGCCAGTCTTGATGCTGAGCAACGCGCAACGTTGGATGTCGGCGGGGTCATGGTGGCGGCGGTGAACCTCTGCCGCTTGAAACAGCAGGTCCAAGAGCGGAGTTTCATAGACACGGCGAAATTCGTCGAGGGTTTTCATCAGCTTTCATCTTATGGGCCGCGGGCCGACCCGCTACTGCCGAGACTGCACAAAATCGTAAATTGTATCTCCATGAACGCGCTGCTGAGTTGCTTGGCCATG
>JANWVS010000527.1 GCA_025056835.1 Gemmataceae bacterium
GCCGGCGTCAAACGTGCAGCTCCACGATGTCCTTGTCATGAAGCACATGGTCGCGGCCCACTGATTGGCCGTCGTGGACGCCGGTGCCCCACAGACGCGCCGATTTCAGTTTCTCGGCGAAGTCGCGATGGACCAAGGCTGCCATTTCGATCAGCGTGGTTCCCGCCTTGCACGTGTACGGCGAAGTCAAATCGGGGGGCTTGCCCGGCTGCTTGGTGTAGACGCGCACGACATTGAGAGATTTATACAAAGTCGTTCGGAGTTCCTCCAACCCCTGACCGTGCTCGGCGGAAATGACATGAATCGGAAACCGCGGACCGAACACCTCCCGCACGATCTCCAGGCGATCCGTGGCCCCGTCGGCATCGATCTTGTTGGCCACCAACAGCGTGCGCACCTGCTTGATCGGTGCATCCGGTTCGTCGTCCGGCGGCTGCCCCGTCAAGACGGTCTTGACGCCGGCCAAGCGGTCGATGACCGCCTGCGCGGCAAAGATACAATCGTCGTCGGCCAGGTCGACCATCAGCACGGCAGCGTCGGCGGCCCGGACGAGACTTGACATCCAGCCTTCCATGACGTCGGCCGTGATCGGCGGCGTGTCGATCAGCTGCACCTTGACGTCTTCCCATTCCATCATGCCGGCTGTTGGTTCGTGTGTCGTGAAAGGATAAGCCGCCACCGCCGGCGTCGCCCGCGTCAGGCGCGTCAACAAACGACTTTTGCCGACGTTGGGCGCCCCGACGACGACGTATTGGCCCGCTCCCTGCTTGGGAAACTTGTAGCTGATGCCTGCTTTCTTCGGATGGGCGCGTAGCTGCTCGATTTGATCCTTCAACTGGGCGATTTTCGATTTCAGTTCCGCTTGGAGCTTCTCGCTGGCCTTGTGCTTGGGAACCAGCGCCCACATCGTTTTCAGGCAACCCAGCTTCTCCTCCGGGGTCTGGGCCTTTTTGTACTCGGCTTCAGCTTCGAGATATTGCGGTGTGAGATTGACGGCCATAGCAGTCAAGGGGGTGGAGACAGGACCTCGAATCAGTTTGCCGACCCTGGTCGATCCGCTTGTCCCCATAAGCCGCCGATGCGATCATCGCGGTTGACCAGCGTTGCGGTGCTCATGGGACCGTTGGCAGCGAAGCCCTTGAATGGCTCGCCCCATATTTTATACTGCCTCGGAAGAGTACCCAAGGGCCGGCGCTGCGGGACTGCGACTTGCGCATCGTTCAAGGAACGCCATGCTCGACCTCTACGACCAAATCCAGGAAGCGACCTCGTATCTTCAGACGC
Organism: Gemmataceae bacterium; assembly: GCA_025056835.1. Taxonomy (GTDB): domain Bacteria; phylum Planctomycetota; class Planctomycetia; order Gemmatales; family Gemmataceae; genus JANWVS01. The sequence goes on from JANWVS010000527.1 coordinate 1,285, forward strand.
GCTGGCCGAGTCGGCCCCAAGTGGGCGTCATCCTCGGCACCGGCTTGGGCGGGCTGACGGAGGACATCCAAGCCGAAGCGGTCATCGCCTACGGCGCCATCCCGCACTTTCCGGCTTCGACGGCGCCGTCGCACAAAGGCCAGCTCGTGTGCGGCCGGTTGGGGGGAAAAACGGTCGTCGCCATGGAAGGGCGCCACCATTATTACGAGGGCTGGTCGCTCAAGCAGATCACGTTTCCCGTGCGCGTCATGAAGGCGCTGGGCTGTCGCATCCTCATTGTCAGCAACGCCTGCGGCTGCATGAATCCGCAGTGGGCCAAAGGCGACCTCATGCTGATTGAAGACCACATCAACCTCATGGGCGACAATCCACTCATCGGGCCGAACGACGACCGCCTCGGGATCCGCTTTCCGGATATGTGCCATCCGTATGATGCGGAATTGATCGCCCTGGCCCAGCGCATTGCCCTGGAGGAGAAGATCGTCTGCCACAAGGGCGTCTTCGTGGCCGTGCCGGGGCCAAACCTGGAGACGCGCGCCGAATATCGTTTTCTGCGGAGCATCGGCGCCGATGTCGTCGGCATGTCCACAGTGCCGGAGGTGATTGTCGGCGTCCATGCTCAGCTGCGAATCCTGGGTCTATCCGTGATCACCGACATGTGCTTGCCCGACGCGCTGGAGCCGGCGGTGTTGGCCGACATTTTGGCCGTCGCCCAGGCCGCCGAAAAGAAGCTGCGCGTGTTGGTCCGTCGCGTGGTTGCGGAGGTCCGTCTCGACTCCTGAGACGTCGGCGGCGGAGGCCGGCATGCGCGTTGATGCTCTGATCCCGGCGGCGGGCCTGAGCCGGCGCATGGGTCAACCCAAATTGGCCCTGCCCGTGGGCGACAGCACCGTCCTGGAACGAACCATTGCCGCGGTACGGGCGGGTGGAGTCGAGGAGATTCTTGTCGTCCTGGGGCCGTCGACGGCTTTCCTGCAACCGTTGGCGCAACGAGCCGGTGCCGCGGTCCACCTGATGCCGTGCGACACACCCGACATGCGCGCGACCCTCACGGCCGGACTGCAAGTTCTTCAGGCCCATCGGCAACCTCAGCCCGACGATGCCTGGCTGCTCGTGCCCGGCGACCATCCGCTGCTGCCGGCGACGGTGGTCCGAGCCTTGGTCCAGGCTGCGGCGGAGCGGCCCGATCGGGCCATCGTCGTACCGGTGTGCCACGGTCGGCGCGGCCATCCCGCCTTGTTGCGCTGGCACACCGTCGCCGACCTGACCCGTTGGCCCGCGGAGCAGGGATTGAACGCGTTCCTACGGGCGCGCGCCGAGCAGACGCTCGAAATCGACTGGCCG
>JANWVS010000528.1 GCA_025056835.1 Gemmataceae bacterium
ATGAAGAAATATCCCATGACGATCAGCGCAACTTGTCCGAAAGGTCACACGTTGACCCTGGAAGAGCGTTTGGCTGGCAAGAAGATTCGATGTCCGCGCTGCCAAGTCGTTTTTCAAGTGCCCGAGCTTGACGACGACGAAGACGACGACGAGGCGCCGGCGAAGGGCAAGGCCGCGGCCCGGAAGAACGACGCTCCCGGGCGCCGCAAGGTCCGACAACCGGTCGATGAGGATGACGACGACGAGGACGAAGACGACGAGCGGCCGTCGCGCCGTCCGGTACGCCGTCCCGCCGACGAAGAAGACGAAGACGACGAGGACGAAGAGCAGCTCGACCCCGAAGAAGAGCGCAAGCTCGCCCGCCGCGCCAAGAAAAAAGCGCTGAAACTCGTGAATATCGGGATGCTGATGCACAACATCAAGCTGTACCTGAACAGCGTGGGACTGCTCTTCTTCGTCGGTTTGATCGGCATTCTGTTGTTCGCTTACGCTCGCGGTTCGGAGCTGCAAGACGAAAATCCGAAGAAGACCGTCGTCGTTTCGGCACTGCAAATGGACGTACTCCGCGATCGCAACATGGCGCTGGGGGCGGATGCGATCGTGGTGCAGGCGGCCGGCGGCGAAACGCTCGGCTCGTACGCCATCGACGTCCTGGTTTTGTTCGCCACCATGCTTTTCATGGGACTGTTGGCACCGCTCACGGGTCTGGTCGGTTCGATCCTTGCCTGCTGGATTCCCAAGAAATCGGAGGCCCGCGGTTCGTTAATCGTCTCCCTGTGTTTTGACGCCGTGGCCTTGTTGACCTTTATCCTCTGGGCCTTGGCGGCGGCCGATGTCTTCGGCATGGAAAGCATGAAGACGTTTCGCCTCATGCAACTGTTGTGGCTCATCACCGCCCTGAGCATGATCCTGAGCTGGTTGATGTTCTTGACCTTCGAACGCAACTTGGGAAAGTACATCGGCGATGCCCGCCTGGGCAACGAGGCCCTCAATCGCATCGTCGGCTTAGCGCTTCAGGTGTTGATTCTCGGCATCGCGCTGGTGGTCAACGGGGTCGGGGCCAAGCTGCTGGGTGGGGTCATCGGCATGATCCTCGGTTTTGCCGCCTTGGGCGGTTGGCTGCTCTACTATCTGCTCTTCTTTCTCCGCAAGATGATCACGTTGTTCGCCGCCATGCGCGCGGCCCTGGCGACAAAGCTGTGATCCGACAGCCGCGCTTGCATGACCTGCCGCTGTGCCTCGGGCGGGCGGCACGCTAACCGTTCTCGCCGGCGCGGGGCGCGGCACCAGCGAGCAGGGCCGGGGCCGCAGTGCGCGAATGGTCAAAGCCGGTGTACGCTCCGAAATCGTTGAACCACAAGCGCTTGGCCAGCCGATAGAGCAAGTTCTTCTCGGGAATCGGCCTGGTGGGATGGAATTGGCTGGTGCGGGTCGTCATGGCCGATAGCTCTTGCCGGGCTGTGCCGCGCACCGTCGTATCGGGCGCGGCGTGGCGGTCGATCAAGTTTCCCAAGAGATCGGGCCGCTCCAGGACGATGCAGCCGCGCGTCGTCGACCGGGCCAGGGAGCGGAAGTCGCGCAGAAACGCCGACTGCCGGAACTTGGTTCGCAGGTGCCGATCGTCCTTGTCGCGGCGAATCGATTCGCGGCTGAATTGAACGATCGGGCACGGTTCGATGTCGCCCCACGGATTGATGTGGTGGGAAATACCGGTCGCCGCGGGACAAAGCGCCCGCCCCTCGCCGTCGTAGTACGCATCAATGATGATAATCGGCTTCTTGGCCCGCATCTCTACGACAAACTGTCGCAACGCCAGCTGTTGCTCGGGAGTCAGGCACAAATGGGGAGAGGCGTCCGGACCCATCGGTCGATAGACGTGAAACCAGGTGTACATCACGCCCAGGTCGATCAACCGGTCGAGCCACTTTTCATTGACCAAGTCGAGGTTGGTTTGGCAGACGCTGGTGCACACGCCGGTGAGGACCTTGTGGTTGAGGCAATGGTGCAACCCTTGCATGGTCCGGGACAGGACGCCGCGTTTGCCGCGCCGTTGATCGCTGACGACCTCGCTTCCTTCCACGGAAATCAGAGGAGTGATGTTGCCGAGGCGCCGCAGTTTTTTGGCCGTGTCGGCGGTGATGAAGTGTCCGTTGGTAAACACCTGGAAGTAGCAGCCGGAATGCGGTTCGAGCAGATCGAACAGCTGCGGGTGCATGAACGGCTCGCCGCCGACGATTCCGAAAAACGAGTTCCCCATATCCTGCGCTTCGCGGACCAAGCGGTGGAAAACGTGCGGAGGCATCGCCTCCATTTTGGCGGCGACGTCGACCCAGCAGCCTTGGCAGCGGAGATTGCAGCTGTTGATGATCGAGACGTACAGGAACGGCGGAAACACTTCGCCGTATTTGAGGCGGCGCTTGAAGCGCTCCACGGACCAGATCCCTTTGAACCCGAGGTTCCACGCCAGCTTCCAGAGCAAGCGCTTGTCGGTTTCCACCAGCAATCGACGCAACAACCGCAGGTACATCGCGATGGCATCTCAAGGAACGACGGAGTCCGGGCCTGTTGTTAATCTACAATCTCGCCTGCAAATGCCGAGCCGCACCGATTCGCGCGACGACGATTT
>JANWVS010000529.1 GCA_025056835.1 Gemmataceae bacterium
GACGTCACGTACCTCGACGTGCAGGGCACTTTCTTGTCCCGCTTTCCGCCGTTCGACCCCAATGCCAAGATCACCAGGAAGCCTAATTATCGGCAGCTCGGTGTCGTCTTCGCCAGCGAGAAGGGACCGTATTTCATCACGCTCAAAGGCCCCGCCAAAACCATTGAGGGCGCCAAGAAAGATTTCGACAACTGGCTCAAAGCCTTCAAGTAATGTCAACGGCGGCCGCGGATGCGCCATGTCGGCGTCGCTGATTGATTACGACTTGCCTCCGGAGCTGATCGCTCAGGAACCGGTGGAGCCGCGCGATGCCGCCCGGCTGCTGGTCGTGGATCGGTCCCGGCGGACGCTCGCCCACCATCACTTCCGCGACCTGCCCCGTCTGCTCCGCGCCGGCGACCTCCTTGTGCTCAACGATACCCGCGTGGTACCGGCGCGGTTGTTGGGGCACCGTCAAGCCACGGGGGGCAAGTGGGAGGGACTGTTTCTCAAGGAGCTGGACGCTGGCTGCTGGGAAATCCTGTGCCAGAGTCGGGGCAAGCTGCGTGAGGGGGAAGTCATTGCCGTCGCGCCGCCGCCGGATGGCGGGTGCCCGCGAAGCACCGCCGGGCAGCAACCCGCGGCGCCGCCGTTGACGTTGACGCTGGTGCAACGACTGGGGGAGGGCCGCTGGCGGGTACGACCGTCGCAAACCGCAGCGCCGGCGGTCGTTCTGGAATGCTATGGCCACATGCCGCTGCCGCCGTATATTCGCAAGGGCCGAGCGCAACCGCAAGACCGCGACCGTTATCAAACGGTTTATTCGGCGCGGCCCGGAGCGGTGGCCGCACCCACCGCAGGGTTACATTTCACGCCGGCGCTGTTCGAGGCTCTGCGGGCCGGCGGCATCGGCTGGACGTATGTGACACTTCACGTCGGCCTGGGGACTTTCCGCCCCATCGAGACTCCGGACTACCGCCAGCACCCGATGCACGCCGAGTGGGGCGAGCTGTCCGAGGCGGCGGCCCACGAAATACGCAGCTGCCGCGGACGCGGCGCTCGGGTTGTCGCCGTCGGCACCACCTCGGTGCGCGTCTTGGAAACGGCGGCCCGCGACGGCGACTTGCACCCCTGGCGCGGTGAAACGTCGTTGTACATCTATCCGCCGTATCGCTTCCGCGCCGTTGATGCCTTGATTACCAACTTCCATCTACCGCGCACCACCTTGCTGTTGCTAGTCGCGGCATTCGCCGGCGTCGACCTGGTTCAGCAAGCGTACCAGACCGCCATCGCCGAGCGCTACCGCTTTTACAGCTACGGCGATGCCATGCTGATTTTGTGATCGTCCTCGCAGGAAAAAGAGAGAGATGCCCGCCATGCTCGAACCGTTGCCGACGTACTCGATCCGAGTTCACCGCCTCGACCCGGTGATGGCCGACCTGCGGTTGACGTTCGCGCCGCTGCCGGAGGGAGTAGCGGCCCGGGGACGCTTGCTCGGTCCACGCTGCCCCGGCGTCAGCACCGTCGAAATCAGCCATGCCCTCCGCCCGATCGGCACGCCGCCGACGGAATACCAAGTGCTGATTCCCGAACCGTGTTGGTGGTCGCCGGCGCGGCCGTACGTTTACGAAGGCCCCGTGGAATTCTGGCGCGAGGGCACGAAGCTGGGCGTTCTGTGGGTGGCCGTCAGCCTCAAGAATCCCGGCGGTCAACCTACAGCATCGTCAGATAGCGATCGACCTCCCACGCCGACACCTGACGATGATAGTCATTCCACTCCATCCGCTTGAGTTTGATGAACTCCGCCGCGATCGGACCGAGTGCTTGTTGCACGACCTCGTCGCGTTCCAATTCGTCGATCGCCTCGGCCAGACTCTGGGGCAAAACACGCACGTTGCGGCGCGTCATTTCCTCAAGGCTCAGCTCGTACATGTTGGCCAGGTTGGGCGGCCCGGGATCGAGCTTGCGGCGGATGCCGTCCAGCCCGGCATAAATGTAGGCGGCCATGCCGAGGTACGGATTGAAGGCCGAAGAGACGGTCCGGTCTTCGACGTGGCCCGGCTCCGGCGTGCGGATCATTTGCGTGCGGTTGTTGTCGCCGTAGGTGATGTAGGCCGGCGTCCAGGTGTAGCCGGAGCGGGCGCTGAATAGCCCCGGGCCGATTTGCAGGCGTTTATAGCAATTGACGGTCGGCGAGGTCACGGCACACAAGGCTCGAGCATGTGTCAGCACGCCGCCGAGGAAGTGGCGGGCCGTCTCGGATAAACCGAGGGGAAATTCATTCGGGTCGGCCAGGAACAGGTTGCGGCCGGTGGTTGCGTCGGCCAGATGGTAGTGCATATGGGCGCCGGAGCCGGTACGGTCGGAAAACGGCTTGGGCATGAAGGTAGCAATGGCGCCATGCTTGCGGGCCACTTCGCCGGCGAGCATCTTGAAGAAGATGAAGCGGTCTGCGGTGGTCAGGGCGTCGGCGTATTTGTAGTTGATTTCAAACTGGGCGTTGGCGTCCTCGTGGTCGGCCTGGTAAACGCCCCAGCCGAGCGCTCGCAGGGCATCGTTCATGTCGCGGAGGTAGCCGGCCGCGGCCGCGAGGCCTTTGAAATCGTAACAGGGCTTGGCCAGGTTGTCGACGCCGGC
>JANWVS010000052.1 GCA_025056835.1 Gemmataceae bacterium
AGGCGGGAAAAAGTCGATCGTGTTGGCGGTTTGAATGTCGGCCGGGCCTCCTTGCGACACTGGCGTGGACGGTCCGACGGCCGGGGCGCCGATACCCTGCCCGCCGACGCCGCCGAAGGGATTGGCAAACTGGCCAGCGGCCTGGGTCGCGTTAAACGGCTGAGCCTGAGAGACATAGAACCAGTTGCCGGGATCGACGACCCGCGTGATCAGTTCGATGAGGCCGACGGCCTGCGTAGCCCCCATCAGGCCGAGCGAGCCATTGAAGCCTCCTTGGAAGCCGCCTCCTTGGAAGGCACCGCTCACTTGACCGCCAGCAAAGCCCTGGCCTAAACCACCGATATTACCGAATCCTCCGAAACCACCAATGTTACCAAATCCTCCGAAGCCTCCCAGGCCACCGAAGCCTCCGAGGTTTCCGAAGCCCCCGACGAAGCCGCCAAAGCCGCCTCCGAAGCCGACGGAGTTCTGCTGGAATTGCTGCATGCCGCCGAGAGCGTTGATCGGCATGACCAGTTCGCCGACGGGATAAACGCGGATGACCTTATCTTTGAGCGCCTTATCGTTGGTGGTGATTTCGACGAAGTTCCGCCGAATCACGTACGTCGCGTTGTTGGACGGAACTTGCGAGAGTGCCAAGCGCAAAGCGATCGACACGGGCATTTGCTTGGGGTAGGGCGGGAACTTGACTTGCGTTTCGTATATGTCGATGTCACCGCCTCCGGCGGCATCATCCTTGAACGCCTGCTGATCGACGAGGATCGCCAATTCCTTCCCCTTGGCCTGGAAGCGTTCATAAAAGATTGTGAGGGCCTCGCGCAGCGTCATGGGGTTCTGGAAATCCTTGGTATCGATCGACTCTTCCAGCATGGCTGCCAGCGAGTTAGCTTCCTTGCGCGCCTTTTCGTCATCGGGGAGGCTGGACACTTCGTACTTCTCTTTGCGAATCGACGTGATCGCTTTCCATGTGGCCAGCGGGGGATAGAAGATTCCTGGCTCGTCCGGAAACGGTACGTGCGATTTGTCGACTTCGAGCAAGGTGGCCAAGAACCGCTCTTCGCGGAGCCGCTTGAGATCTTGCTGTTTTTGCAAGTGATACAGGTCGAGCGTCCGATCATAAACGGCCTGGAGCGACACCGGCGGCGCCTGACCGCGGAGCAACGCTTCGTTGCGCATCGCAATCATTTGGTCCATGAGATCGCGTTTGGCCTTTTCCTCAAACCGAGCGCGGGTCATCTCTTCCTTGAAACGCCGGAATTGAGCCATTTGCCGTTCTTCGAAGGTCTTGTTTTGCATTTCCCGCTCGGCCCGGGCCTTGGCCTCGGCGATTTGGTTGTTGCGATCTTCGATCCGCAGCTTGATCTGCCGGCCTTGGGTCGCGGCTTCGCGCAAAGCCGCTTCCAGGCGTGCGGCCAGGGTATCGCGAACACGATCGGTAATCTGCGGATGGACGGTCACACGCAGCAACGTGTCCTTGAGCATGGAAACCACGCCGTCCGGATCGGTGTTGAGTTCCCGCCGCGCCTGCCGCAGGGCATCTTCGACCATTTGCGTCGTTTTCTGCTCTTCCAAAATGATCCGATCGCGCTGGGCCTGAAGCTGCCCCTGGGCAGCGCCATCTGCCCCGCTGCCTTTCGGCTCGGCCGGATCGCCGCCCAACGCCAGTTCCGCCCACGGGACAAACTCGGTCTTGGCGAATTCGATTTTGCCGTCCACCTTGCGAACACGATCGACGGCCTTGGCCTTTTGCAACTCCTTCACGATGGCATCCCGCGTCAACGCCCCTTCCTTCAATTTCGCAACCAATCGCAAACCGGCCTCGGCATTGGCGTCGCGCGGCGAAATCTTCTTGGCGTCGGCGAACAGACGGGCGGCGCTTTCCAGTTCGTTCTTGGTGAGCGCCAGTTCGGCGCCGATCAACAGATCCTTGTGCAGCACCTTCGTCTGCTGATATGCCATGGTCAAGGCGCGATCGGCTCGGAGCATCGCCGGCAACGTCTTGGCCCGCGACCACTGATCGATCATGCTGACGAGGAAGAAATTATCCAACTCCGCCGGCGGCACCGGTACGGATTCTTGCACCGTCGTCGCCGGCGCCTGTCCGGCGACTGTGCCGGAGATGGTGTACGTCAAGGTCTGCACCGGCTTCATCCGACCGACGATAAGCGTCGGCGTGTCGCTCCGCATCGGCGGCAGTTCCAACGGATACCGTTCCGTGACTTCGGCCGGCAGGGTCAGCACCGGGTTGTAGAGGATGGGGGCGGCAAAGGCCGCTTCATAGCGACTGAGGGCGTCGGTGAGTTTCTCCTCCAGCACCCGGGTTCGCAACACGGCGCCGCCGGTGCCCGTGGCGAACCCGTGCAAATTGTCGGGATCGAGTTGCAGTCCCAAAGGCACGGCGAAGAAAACGATCTTCCGTGCGACCATGTCTTTGCACAAGGCGATGCGGTCATCAAGGGTCATCGGGTTGTCAGTGCTCTGACCATCGCCGAGGAACAGAAGGATGCGTTGTCGCGATTCGCCGCCGTCAAACGTTTCGATGGCCCGAGCCAAAGCACTCTTGAGGTCGGTCGTGCCGATGGGATAGCGTTTCTTGAGTTCCGCCAGGGCTTTGAAGAGCTTGGGAGCGTCTGCCTGGGCGTCCAGCAACGATTCCGTCAGTTGCTTCGTCGCATCCTTTTCCCGCGTACTGACCGCCCACAACGCAATGCGGTCCCCGGGGCGGGCGGTTTTGATGATAGCGTCGGCGATCTGCTGCGACGCTTGCCAGCCGGCGCCGGTTTGCGCGGCCGAGGTAGAAATCAAGATGACGTAGTCGCGCTTTCGCGACGGTGCCGGAGGAAGTTTCGGTTGCACCTGCAACGCGAAAATCGCATCGCCTTCAAGCGGCTGATAGACGTGCAGCGGCGCAACCGCAAATTTCGATTCCGCCAGACTCGCCTCATACGTTTGCGCTGGTTGGAGCGCCGGTGCCACCGGCCCTTTCGCGATGGATGGCTTGTTCCCATCCCCTTGCGACGGCGTGCAAAGCCAGATGCCCAACCCGACGACGGCGCCTAGCGCAAGGAAGCGTATGAGTTTCTTCATGTGCAACCCCTCGTCAAACTGATCGACCCTGCCCCCGGTCTTCCCTCGATTCTCCATAAACGATTGTAAAAGAAGGTGCTGGCGTTTCGCCAGTCATTTTATCAGAAATCCACGCTTGCATGCCACGGCCGGCGATGCCGCGGCGTTATGCCCGGAGCATCCTTTTTTGTCCGCACCGTCAGCACGTGTGGAACGAATTTCCCCATGGATTCCCGGGTCGCGGCAGTTGGCAACCCGTTGCTCGAACCCCCCTGGGCGCTTTTGCTCCTTCCCGGAGGATGGCAACCTTGTCAATCTTTTCCCGGGCGAATTCGCTTGACCCTATTGTACACCTTCTGCTACCCTTGGCCGGCGCAGTACCTACCTGCGTCAGGGGAACGCCAAGCCAACGGTCGACTTGCGCTGACTTGTCCCAAAATTCGGTCGGCGCGGCAGTCATGGAAGGACGGCACCATGCGTACAGCACTCATCACCGGCATTACCGGTCAGGACGGCTCACATCTGGCCGAGTTTTTGCTGGACCGAGGTTATCGCGTTGTCGGCATGACGCGCCGCCGGAGCGGCGGCGCGCTCGACCGAATTGCCGCCATTCGAGAGCAAATCGAACTCGTGGAAGGAGACTTGCTGGATCAAACCGCGTTGACACGTACCCTCGAACGTGTCCAGCCCGAAGAGATCTATAACCTCGCCGGCCTTTCTTTCGTTCCCGCAAGCTGGCAACAACCCGTGGCGACCGGCGAATTCACCGCCTTGGGAGTCACGCGCTTGCTCGACGCCATGCGGCTGGTCTGTCCCACCGCTCGCTTCTATCAGGCCTCCAGTAGTGAAATGTTTGGCAAAGTCCGCGAGTCGCCGCAACGGGAAACGACCCCGTTTTACCCGCGCAGTCCTTACGCAGCGGCCAAGGCCTATGCCCATTACATCACCGTCAACTATCGCGAAAGCTATGGCCTGTACGCCTGTTCGGGCATTTTGTTCAACCACGAAGGACCGCGCCGCGGGCTGGACTTCGTTACGCGCAAGATCACCCATACCGCCGCTCGCATTAAACTCGGCCTCGAAGACGAGCTGCGCTTGGGCAATCTTCAGGCCAAGCGCGATTGGGGATACGCCGGCGACTACGTGCGCGCCATGTGGCTGATGCTGCAACAGCCGCAAGCCGACGATTTCGTCATCGGCACCGGCGAAGCCCATTCGGTGGCCGAGTTCGTCGAAGCGGTTTTTGCCTACCTCGACCTCGACTGGCGTCGCTACGTCATCATCGACCCGCAGCTGGTCCGGCCGGCGGAAGTGGATCTGCTCGTTGCCGATGCGTCCAAGGCCCGGCGCATCCTGGGCTGGGAGCCGGAGGTTTCTTTCCTCGAATTGATTCACTTGATGGTCGATGCCGATTTGGCGCTGGTGCGCAACCAGCTGCGGACCCCCCGGGCGGAACACCGCTCCGCGCGGCGTCGAGCCGTCGGTGTCGCATAATGACTACATGGTCGCGACTTTTGGCCCTTTGCGTTTCGAGCCGTATTTCCGCCCGATGCCTTGGGGCGGCCGGGCCTTGGCGACTTTGCTGGGAAAACCACTGCCGCCGTCGGGTTGCTTCGGCGAATCGTGGGAAGTCAGCGATCACCCGCGGCACCGCAGTGTCGTGGCGTGTGGTCCCGGGCGGGGTACGTCGCTACGCCAGCTGATGCTCCAGCACCCGGTCGAATTGCTCGGAGAGAAGGCACGGCAGTTGCCGACGTTTCCCTGGCTCATCAAGTTCCTCGATTGCCGTGAGTTGCTGTCGGTTCAAGTCCATCCCGATTCCGCCGCGGCGGCCGCGCTTTGCCCCAACGAAGGCAGCAAGACCGAGGCGTGGTACGTCCTCCATGCCGAGACCGCAAGCCGTATTTACGCCGGACTGCGGCCGGGCATCGGACCAAGTGAGTTGCGCACGGCCCTCGACGAAGGCACGGTGGCCGACTGCCTGCACTCCTTCGTACCGCAGGCGGGCGACTGCGTGTTTCTGCCGGCGGGAACCGTGCATGCCGTCGGCGGCGGGGTCCTCTTGGCCGAGATTCAAGAAACGAGCGACGCCACCTTTCGGCTGTTTGATTGGAACCGTGTCGATGCCCACGGCCAAGCCCGACCGCTGCACATCAACGAGGCCTTGACTGCCATCCATTGGGAGGCGGGACCGGTCCAACCTGATCGCGCTCCCGCGGACGCTGATCGATGGACGCTCGTTCGAGCGGAACCGTTTCATCTCGAATTGGTGCGCGCGCGGTGGGAGTTCGCGACCGGGCCGCGCGGTACCTTGAACGCCGTCATCGTCCTTGCCGGCACAGCGCACTGGTCGGCGAGCGGCGCGGCAGTCCAGCGCGGTGACGTCTGGGTCGTTCCCGCTGCGGCGGTCGAGCGCCGGCTCGTTCCCACCCAGCCTTTGGAAGCGTTGCTGGCAACCTGGCCTGCCCAGTGAATCCCGCTCAGTAAATCTCGTAGCCGATCCAGAAGGCGATGCGCGCATCGGGCAGCCGGCGAATGTTGGTGATCCAGACCGGCAGACCGCCTCCGAGCTGCGAGCGGCTGGAGGGTATCGTGTACGGCGTGAACGAGGTATTCGCCGCGCTGGGAAACGGCACCGACTGGACGAAAACCCGCGGCCCCGGCGGACCTTCGACGCCGTGAGCTTCTTCCAGAAACGGCTTGCCGCCCACGACGCGCCAAATCAACAATCCTTCGCCGGGCAGGTCGGCATCGAATCCCTTCTTCTTGCGATTTTCCAGCAAGAAATACTCGCTGCCGTCGCGGCGGACGAGCACCTTGAAACACTCCTTGGGCGAGTCCTCGATCGGCGCCAGGATCAGCTTTTGTGGGACGGTAGGGTCGATGATCGCCGGCGTGATCCAACCCAACTGCTCCTTGGACCAGGCAGAAAAATGCTGCGGCCGACCGTTGCCGATCTGGTTCGACATCGCACACCAAGCGCCGACCCCTTCGGAACCGGGATTTTCCGGTCGAGCGTACAGGTCGGGTAGACCGAGCATGTGGCCGAATTCATGACAAATGACACTGATGCTCGACATGGTCGTGCCGCCTTCGCTGCTGATGAAATACGACCACCGTTTGCCCTGGTGTGTGAAAGAACTGCGATGGGGCCAATACAGGCTGCCCCGATTGGTCGGCACGCGCCCGCCGCAGTACAGAAAGAACAGGCCATCGAAGTTGTTCAAGGCGTCCTTGCCTTCGCGTTGGTACAGGAGGTCGAGCGCTTCGGACAACAAGGCGGTTTTGGCCGGGCCGGTGGTGCTCTGACCATAGTCCCCGCGTTTCTTGGCCACTGGCACGAAGTTGAACACCTTGCCCTCGACGCGCAGCTTACCGAACGATTGCTCGTGATAGTAATCGTTGAGGCTGCCGTAGACGCGCTGGCCGGTGGCGCTCTTGTCGCGATACGTTCCCGAACTGAACAGCGCTTGCTCCCAGTGCTGGATGGTGATTTGCGGATTGTGCTTGATGTCCGCGAATTCGATCGGGACCACAGCGAGGCGGTAGACGTTTTTCTTCCAAGCGGCCAAGGTGCGAGTGTCCCACGAGCCGACCTTCGCCTTCGCCGACGTGTCCGCCGCCAAGGGCACTTTCAGATCGTGGTCCTGCCCATCGCGGCGCACGGTGACGACGACCAGTTCGCCGGGTTTCTTGCCGTAGAGGGCGTCGTTAAGACTGTTCGGTGTCGTGACGACCTGGCCGTCGATCTTGACGACCACGTCACCCGCTTTAAGCCCGGCTTTTTCCGCGGGCTGCCCGCTCGTGACTGCCTTGACGACGATCCCTTCGCCGTCGGGGGCCGCGCCGGTTTGGACGCCGAGCACTCCCCGCGACTCTCCCATTTTGAACGGTCGGCTCACGGCGCCGAGGGTCGTTTTGAGTTGCAGTTCCTTGCCGTTGCGCTTGACGTCGACGACGAGGGCATCCCCCGGTGCGTACCCCAGCAAGGCCTCGCGGAACGCGGCCACGTCCGGAATCGGCGCGCCGTTCAGGCGGAGCAACTCATCCCCCTGAACGATGCCGGCCTTCGCCGCGGGGGAATCGAGAGCCACTGCCCCGGCACGGACGCGCCCCCGGTCATCCACCACCGCCTGGACCCCCAAGTAGCCCGGAAGACCGGCGCGGGCGACCGTCTTAGCGATCGTCGTGGTTTTGGCGGTCGCGACCGTGCGATAATCCGCCAGATCAGAAACTTTGACCGCAGATGCTGGGTCTTGGCCGGCGGCGCCGGACGCAAGCCACCCGAACGTCACGATAAGCCACAGGCATGATCGCTTCATGTCAGGTACCTCACAACCGTATCGACACCCGAGAAGGACCAATGGCAGCGCGGCGCGTCACCGCTCGTCCTGGCGATGGCGTCTCCCTCGACCTGAGCGCCGGGCGGGACGCGGAGGCGGAGGGTCATCATAAGGGGCGAACCTGACTTCGTTGCCGGTGTTATCGTAGCTTAGGAACTCCATATGCTCCGGCATAGCGCCGGGTTGGGCGCGAATCTGAATCTGCTTGCCGCTGGTTTGTTCGAGCTTGACGATGTCCTGGCGTTTACGATTCAGCAAGTAATGGGCTACGTCTTCGTGGACACGAACTTCCAGCCTCTCGATGTAGTCGCGATGGACCGCTAGTTGCAAAAGACGCATGACGTCGATCGACATGCTTTCGCAGGTTTTGACGTGGCCGGTGCCGCGACAGCACGGACATTCTTGGTAGATGCTCCGCCGCAACGACGGCCGGATGCGCTGCCGCGTCATCTGAATCAAACCGAATTGGCTCATGCGCAGGATCTTGGTGCGGGCGCGATCGCGAGCCATGGCCTCGCGCAGGGCTTTTTCCACACCCCGGCGGTGGCGTTCCTCCCGCATGTCGATGAAGTCATTGACGATGACGCCCCCCAGGTCGCGCAGCCGCAGCTGCCGAGCGATTTCCTTGGCGGCCTGGAGGTTCATTTGATACGCGGTCGTCTCGGCATTGTTGTCGGCGCGGAAATTGCCGCTATTGACATCGATGGCCACCAGCGCTTCCGTCTGATCGATAACGATGGAGCCGCCGGCCGGCAACGGCACGTGGCGCTGTTGAATTCGCATGATTTCGCGCTCGATGCCGTACTTGTGGAACATCGGTTCCTTGTCCTCGTAGAGCTTGATCCGCTCCGCGAACCGCGGCATCACGATCTGGAGGAACTCGCGGGCGTGTTCGAAGGCCGACGGCTCATCGACCCAGATTGTGTCAATGTCGTTGGTGAAAATGTCGCGGATCGTCCGCGTGACCATGTCGCTTTCTTGATAGAGATCGCACGGCGATTTCTGCTTTTTGATGCGGCGAACGATGATCTGCCACAGTTTGGCGAGATAGACCAGATCGCGCTGCAACTCCTTACGATTGCGATCGATGCCGGCGGTGCGGATGATGAACCCCAGGCCGCGCGGCGGATGAAGCTCGTGCAAGATGTCGCGCAGCCGCCGCCGCGCCTCCTCGTCTTCGATCTTCCGCGAAACGCCGATGCGGTTCAGGCCGGGCATCAGCACCAGGTAGCGCCCGGCAATACTGATGTACGTCGACAGCGTGGGCCCCTTCGTCCCGATCCCTTCCTTGATGACCTGAACAATCACCTCCTGGCCTCGTTTGAAAATGTCCTGAATCGGCGGCTTCGGACGAGCGAAGCCATCGCGACTGCCCGCGCGACCGATGTCGCGGCCGCCGCGATAGCCGCGCCGGTCACGCCGACCGCGCTCCCGCCGCGGACCGGCTTCGTCGTCGTGGGCCTCGTGCCGTGCTTCCTCCACCGGGGCCCATTCTTCTTCGTAGACGGCGGAGGCGTCAGCCTCTTCCCCCGGCGGCGGCAGAT
>JANWVS010000530.1 GCA_025056835.1 Gemmataceae bacterium
CGTGGGACGTGGCGGAATACGTTTGGGAACGATTACTGGGTGCCGGCGGCGCCGCTTGAGCGAGAAAACACAGAAAGCCCCTCTCCACCGTGGAAAGGGGCTTTCTTTTCGGGATCGAGAACGTGATTCTCGAGATTAGAACCTGACGGCGAGCCGCGCAAACAGCCCATCGAAGCTGATGGTGTTGGCGACGTTGTGACGATTCTGGGCGAAGGCGTTCCCTTGGACGGCTTCAATCCAGCCAGAGGTCGTCATGGCGTTGAACCAGTTGGAAGCCGAGTAACCGACCAAGGCTTCGATACGGCGATTGCAGCTCCGCCAACCGAGGCCGATTTCAGCGTCAAAGATCGGAACGACGCGGTCATCGCCGTATTGAGTCGCAGCCGCGCTCCAGCCCAACGCCGCCGCCTGGGCGAAGTCCGCGCCGAAGTGGCCGTAGAGCAAGCTCAGGTCGGTGCGGCCGTAGGCGAAGACACAGCCCCAAATCGTATAGGTGCCTTCCAAGCCGATCTTCGGACCAAAGCCGTCGAAGTTGATGCCGGTGAGCACCGAACCACTGCTGCCGGCACCGAAGTAATAAGCCTGGAAGTTCTGATCGAGGTGAGCCAAACGAGCACCGATCACCAGCTTCAGGGCGTCGGGGCCATTCGTGCACATCGCGTATTTCAGATTGATGTCTCCTTGGTACAGGTGGATGTCCTGGCGACCGTTGGCGGCCGTCGGCGTGATATTGGCGTTGAGCGAATTCGGGTGCAGCGTGAGCGGCATCGTGAAGGTGGCGCCGCCGGTAGTGATCGTGTCGGTGCTGCGGTTTTGCCACCAAGTGAACATCACATCCAGTTCGACGCACGACGTCAACAAGGCGCCGGCGCCAACGCGGAAGCCTGGGGAATAATAGCTGTCGACCCGACCGGTTTCACCGACGGGAACCGACGTACCCGGCGGGAAAATCGCGCCGTCGCGAACTTGGGCATAAGGCACGGTGTCGCCGCGGGCCGTCCAGTAAAGCAAATCGGCGTAAACGCTCCAAACCGGCGTTCGCTCCGGACAACTGTCATGGACCGGGATCGCGGGGGCCGCTTCCCTAGCCCGATGGGCTTCACTGATGTTGATAGTACGCGCTGTCAACCGACTCAACGGCGATTGGGCTACCGCGTTGGTCGTCGTCGCAGCGCAGGCGAGTCCTGCCAGGACGAACCCCGACAGCCAGTTTAGTCTCATCCTCCTCATGAAAAGCTCCTCATCCTTGGGATTAGACTCCACCGTGCGCGTCGGGACAACGACCACGGTGAAATCGATCGATGTTTCCAAAATCCGATCCCGACATTTCCTTCGGCAAAGATTGACCAGAAATCGTCAACCATACCCGCGTCGCCGATAGTTTTGCTGCGTATTTCTTCGGTTTGATCGATAAGGCCGGATCGGATTGCCCGGTTTAGCCGACGGCAAGGCGCTGTCGCTGTTGTCGGCACCGAGGTATCAATTGCTGCTCGGGCTGACTTGACAGGAAATTTCAGGATCCCTAGAATTCAATTGAGACTAATTCTCAACAACCCGCCGTGGCTTTGTGTCAAGCTTTGGTTCAATCCTCATGTTTGAGCCTCAGGAACCCGATGGCTGCAAAACCTGCCCGGGGCGGATTGTTTGCCGTTGCCTTCGCGTTGCAGAAGATCAGCTCATCAACTTGATCGAGCGGTTGGAACTGCGCACTTTGCACGATGTACGCCGCGCCACCGGTGCCGGCGATGGCTGCACTTGTTGTCATCGGGCTTTGGAAGAGATTCTTGAACGTCATGCCGTAGCTGCCGTTGGCTGAGCTGTTAAGGCTCCCAGCACATCCGGCAGCACTATGCCAATTAAGCGATCCCGTGACGGTACGGTAGCTCAGTCGTGGGTACGGCAAGGCCACCGGTGATAGCGGCTTGGACCAGCGGTATCAGCCCACACCGTTTGCACAGACTCGCTAGGTCTGCGGCTCCGAGCGTCTTGGAAGATTCAATCTGGTATTCGCAAATTGCCGGCTCATTCCCTTCGACCTGGGAGATAAGACGCTCTGGACAGGATCCTTAAGCAATGCAGCACCCAAGACCGGATCGTTTGGCCAGCAATGCTGGTTGACGCACGATCACCGGGGCATTGACGGCGTGGAAATGCGCCGTCATCCGCCCTTCAACCTTCCTAAGCCCATAAATAACGTCGTGTTGCTTCGTAGATTGTAACACAATGCTCCATTCCGCGGTTCGTCAGTTGCCGCGACACCGTGACCGTCGTTCTGCGTAATCGTCATCTGCAAAAGCCGTTTGCGGAATGCGTTGCAGCAGCTATGCTGACTATGCCGCACTTGTGAGCGGCAGACCTTGCGGACTTGGCACCATGCTCGGCGAGCAACTCGGCAAGTGGCGAATTTTCAGGGAACTAGGCCGCGGCGGTATGGGTCGCGTCTACCTCGCTCAGGAAGAGGGGACCGGCAGACAAGCCGCCATCAAGGTCCTGGCTGCTGAACTGGCCCAGGAGGTCGGCTTCTTGCAACGGTTTCAACGCGAAATCGAAGCGCTCAGCCAATTGACCCATCCCAACATCGTTCGATTTTACGAGTCCGGCTTCG
>JANWVS010000531.1 GCA_025056835.1 Gemmataceae bacterium
CACGAAGGGCAGCCGTTCTACACCTCTCGATCGCTGTACGGGCTGTATAACCAGGTTGATTTTCTGCGTCGCGCCGGCGCGCTGACCGTGCAAGTGACGGTCCACACCCCGGCGGTGGGCACGCGCGAATACG
This sequence comes from Gemmataceae bacterium, assembly GCA_025056835.1. GTDB lineage: Bacteria > Planctomycetota > Planctomycetia > Gemmatales > Gemmataceae > JANWVS01. The sequence continues at coordinate 134 of JANWVS010000531.1, forward strand.
AGGCGACGTATGCTTCGGGTCGCGTGTTGAAGGCCCTGGGACGCTATGAACTGCCCGAGTCGGTCAAGGACGGCAACCATGTGATCGTCGCCGGTCGCGAGCCGGCCTGGTTGCGGCAGCTCAAGATGCTGGGCGGTTACGCGGCCTTTTACAACCCGCTGAACCTCCTCCGCGCCTGCCGCAAGGGGAAGTCGCGGCTGCGCACCAAGCAGATCGACTATCAATGCCTCGGCATTCTGGCCCTGCTCTGGACCGCGGTGCGTCTGCTGCCCTACATCGTCAGGCTGTTGCTCGGCCGGGCGACGTTCCACCAGAGCGCACCGCCGGCATCGGACGTGCCGGTGCTCCAGGCGGCGCACGCACCGGCGCGCTCGTTGCCGCCTCGTTCAACTAATCGACGAACAGGAACTCGTTGGCGCTCAACAACACCTGAGCATATTGCAGCCACGCCTCGTCGGACGGCGGCGTGAGGAATTCGACACCGAGCGCGACTTGCTGATCGGTCGGCGGCCGAGCATAGAGAAGGCGATAGGCCAGTCGGATGCGGTCTTCGACCGAAGCGGGGGCTTCGGCGCGCAAACGGGCCGCCAAGGCCGCGGCCTGCTGTTGCACGAACGGGCTGTTGAGGGTGAAGAGCATTTGCGCCGGGGTGGTGGTCGGCTGCCGCGCGCCGCTGTGGGTCGTCGGATCGGGGAAATCGTGGAGGCGGAGCAGGTCGTGCAGTTCGCGGCGTTTGACGATGCCGTAGAGCGTGCGGCGGCGGTTGCCGGGATCGCTCAAGTCCGCGGCTGGCCCACCGAGCCGACGATCGAGGGTGCCGGCCACGGCGAGCATGGCGTCGCGCCACACTTCGACGTCGAGACGGCGGCGCGCCATGCGGGCCAGATATTTATTGTCGGGGTCGAGGACGCCTTCCGAACGCGCGGGGCTGAGGGAGGCCGCCAGCGACGACTGCTGATACGCCGCCGACAACACCAGTTCGCGGTGCAGCCACTTGAGCGACCAGCCGTGGTCGATGAATCGGGCCGCCAGGTCATCGAGCAATTCGGGGTGCGTCGGCCTGTCGCCTTGCGCGCCGAAGTCGCTGGGGGTTTCGACGAGACCGCGGCCGAAATGGTGCCGCCAGACGCGGTTGACCATGACCCGAGCCGTCAGCGGGGCGGCGTCGGACACGATGGAGCGGGCCAATTCGAGCCGGCCGCTGCCGGGGCCGAACGGTCGGGCAGCCGGATGGGCCAGCACCGCCAGGAACCGCCGCGGCACCGTCGGCCCGAGGTTGGTCACGCTGCCGCGAATGTGCATCGCCACGTCGAGCGCCATCGGTTTGTATTCGAGACGGGTCCTGTGTTCGCCGTCGGGCAAGACGAAGAGGGCGGCATCTTCGACCGCTGGGGCCAGCGCGGAATCGTAGCGCGGCGTGCTTTGCTGGATCTTGGCCATTTCGGCGCGCAGCGCCGCAATCTGCCGGTCATGGTCCTTCGGCTTGCTCTCCTGGAGTTTCTTGACCTGCGCTTCCAAGGCCGCCACCCGCCGTCGGGCCTCGGCCACCGCCTGGGCGACGTCATCCGGCACGATCGGCCGATCGACCAGGCGCGTGCTGGCCATGACGCCGGCCAAGGCGTAGTAATCGTGCATGCTGATCGGGTCGTACTTGTGGTCATGACAACGGGCACAACTGACGGTCAGCCCAAGGAACGTACTCGTCACCGTATGGATGCGCTCTTCCCATTCCTCGGCAACGACCGTCTTGATGACCTCCGGCGCCAGCTTCAGTTCTTTCCAATACGTTGGGCTGAGACCGAGAAAGCCGAGGGCCGCACGATCCTCCGGGCGATGGTCGGGCAACAGATCGGCGGCAAGTTGTTTCACCACAAACTGGTCGTAAGGTTCATCGTTGTTCAGAGCGGCCACAACCCAATCGCGATAATGGTACGACGGACTTTTGACCTCAGCCCACGGCTCGAGAATGTCGCTGTAGCGGACGAGATCCAGCCAGTAACGCGCCCAGCGCTCGCCGTAGTGAGGCGACGCCAGCAGGCGATCCACGGTCGCCGCGAGCAGGGCAGGGCGTTGGCGCAAGTCAGCTTCCCAGGCGGCGACAAACTCGTCGACTTCGTGCGGCGTCGGCGGCAGGCCGACGAGATCGAAATACAGTCGGCGCAGCAGCTCGCGCGGTCCGGCCGGCGGCGCCGGCGCCAGACCGCGGCGCTCCATTTCCGCCAAGAGAAAATGGTCAATCCTCTGCTGCGGCCACGAGGCCTGCTTCACGGCGGGGAGCGACGCACGGCGCAGCGGTTGAAACGACCAGAACGCCCGTCCCCGGCTTATATCGATCGGCGTTTTGCTCGTCGGCACCTCGTGGCGGCCGGGATAGGGAAGACCGCGGCGCACCCATTGCGCCAGTGCGGCAATCTCATGATCGGGCAGCTTGCCGTCGGGCGGCATGGCCAGCTCGCCCTCTTGGTAGCTGAC
>JANWVS010000532.1 GCA_025056835.1 Gemmataceae bacterium
GCTGCTCAAGGCTTCCGCTTGCCTGGTTTCGAATTCCGTTACCGCTCGTTGGCGGGCAGCGTGGAAAGCGTGGTCGAGCTTTTGTCGGACTTCGCGGAATTCCTTGTCGATGGCCTGATCCTGCTGCACAAACGTCGTCTGGATTTCTACCTCCTGCTGGGCGCGCTGCGCGGCATGGCGCAAAAAGTCGCGGAGCGTTTCGCGCTGCCGTTCGCTCCACGGTCGAGGTAGATTGACGACATCGTTCATAGCTTAGAGCCATTCCCGCCCGGCACATTCCTGACGCGCCTGCGCCAGCACTGGCGCCAAGCGATCGAGGGCGCCGAGGGTGGTGAGGACCGCCTGATCGAGCGGGTTCCAGTACTGCTCCGTAAATTCGTGGCGCACGACGTCCTGCCACGTCAACTGGGCCGCTTCCCAGCGCAGCCGCAAGACTTCGAATTCCTTGTAAATGCGATTGCGGCCCATGTCCAAGCTCATGGCACGACTCCCGGGTCGCTCCGCAGGCAGCCGTCGCGGGTCGGGCCGGCGCCGGCCGCGCCGGTGACTCAGCCCGTTTGCTGGTAGCGGTCGAGGGCGTCCATTTTCTGCGTCAAAAAGGCGCTCATCTGCGGCACGCGCGCTTCGAGCAAGAATTGCAGCTGGCGGGCCGGGCCTTCATAATCGAGGACGGCCTCGGGAAAGGCCCGTTGCCAGTGGCGCGTGCGGGCCAGTTTTTCTTGGGCGTGTTCCAGCCAAGCCGCGGCACGACGCAGCGCCTTTTCCTCGTCGATGGTATCCGGCTTCCGGTCGCCGATCTTCATCATCTTTTTGCGTTGCAGCTCTTTTTTCGCCTCGAAGACAGCGTTCTCGGCCAAGCGGATCTCCGTCTGCCAGTGCTTGGCCTGCTGATCGAGCCAGTCGATCATCCGCCGCAACTCCAGCTCGACCGAGCCGAGTGCGTCCTTGGCCTTGTCGGTGAAGTTGAGCAACGCCGCCTGAAACTCGGCCATTCCTTCGGTCGTCGTGACGTGTGCGGCGGGGTTCATGGTTAGCGGTGCAGGTACTCTTCGATCCGCTCGGCCTTGCGCAGCAGCATCGGAACGTGTTGGTCCGCGTTCTCCAGAAAGGCCTCGAGCACGGCCATGGTCTGTTCGAATTCGCGGACGAACTTCTCGTGCTCCTGATCGCGCCACGTGTCGCCCAAGGCCAGCAGTTGTCCGTGCAGGGCCGCGATCCGCTCCCGCAGCTCGCCGTTAAACTGCTTGAGATGGTGGGCGAAACGCCGCAACTCGACAGGATCGACAATCGCTTGCGCCATGACCGGTCTCGGCAACGACCCGATGCGACTCGCCTTTTCTTATTGTCGCGACTTTCCCCGACGGTGCAAGGGGAGTTCCACGCCGCCGCACCGCCCATCAATAGGCCGATTGCAAAATGCCGTGGAGGTCGTCCACCGTCACCGGCCGGGGATTGACCCGCAAAATCCGGCGGATGCCGGCGGCCTTTTCCGCCAGCGGCCGCAGTTGGTCGGCCCGGACCCCCAAGTCGCGAAGCCGGCGCGGCACGCCGATGTCGTCGCGCAGCCGCTCCACGGCGGCGATGGCACTTTCTGCCGCTTCAGCCTCGCTCATCGCCGGCGTCGCTGCCCCCAGCAGCCGGGCAATCGCGGCAAACTGCGGCACGCGTACCGGCAGGTTGAAGCGCATCACATGAGGCAACAGCAAGCCGTTGCCCGCGCCGTGCGAACAGTGGAACTCGCCGCCGATCGGATACTCCAGCGCGTGGACCACCGCGACGCCGACGTTGGAAAACGCCAGCCCCGCCAGCAGCGCCGCCAGGGCCATGCCTTCTCGTGCCTCCACGTCGCTGCCGTCGGCCACCGCCCGCCGCAGGTGCTGCCCGATCAGGGCAATCGCCTTTTCGGCACACAGGTCTCCCATGGGGTGCCGCCCCTGGTAGACACTCCGCTCGCCCGGCGGCAACGGAAAGACCGCGTTGTCCACCGCCGTGTACGCCTCAATCGCGTGCGTCAGGGCGTCGATGCCGCTGTCGGCCGTCACCTTGGCCGGACAACTCATCGTTAACAACGGGTCGATCAACGCCACCCGCGGCCGCAGGTGATGGCTCAGGATGCCGACCTTGATCTGGTTGTCGTTGTCGGTGATCACCGCCGCCGCGGAGACTTCCGAACCGGTGCCGGCCGTTGTGGGCATGCAGATCAACGGCACGATCGGTCCCGGTACCTTGTCTTCGCCGACGTAATCGCGCGGTGTGCCGCCGTGGGCCAGGAGGGTGGCCGTCAGTTTGGCCAGGTCCATGTTGCTGCCGCCGCCGAGGCCGACCAACACGTCGGGACCAAACCCGCGGGCTTGTTCCCAGCAAGCCAGCGCCGCCCGCATGGACGGTTCCGGTTCGCCGCCCGTGAACGCCGCCGCCTCGATCTTCGCCCGCCGCAACGGTGCCAACACCCGCTCGAGCAAGCCTGCTTGTGTCAGGATCGGATCGGTCACCACCAGGACACGCCGTGCCCCCAGCCGCGCTACGATCTCGCCGACCTGTTCCGTCGCCTGCCGGCCAAACACGATCGAGCCCGGCGAATGAAACGTCCAGATG
>JANWVS010000533.1 GCA_025056835.1 Gemmataceae bacterium
CGGTTGACGTGATGCGCCCATCTAAGAGGCTCTTGACTTCATCGGCCGGCACGGCGTTGGCGATCCGCGTACCGGGGATGATCGAGACGGAGACGCCGACTACCTGACCGCGGGTGTTGACGACCGGTCCACCGGAGTTCCCCGGATGGAGGTCCCCATGGAGTTGCACCGTTTCCACCTGGCCCAGCGGTCCCTTGCGCAGGGCCGAAACCTTGGCTTCCGTGGCAGTGACGTTGAGACCGAGTTGTGCGCCGAAGGGGAAACCGAAAACGTAGACGTTTTGCAGCTCGTGCAGTCGGCTGGCCGAAGTCAGTTTGAGCGGCTGAGGCAGCGGCCCCCCAGCTTGGACACGGACCACGGCCAAGTCCGCACCACGATCCACGCCCAGCAGCTTGCCGCGCATGGCTCGCTGGTTTGCCTCGCCGCTGTTGAGGATCACCGTGATGTCCCGCGGCGGCGGCGCGTTGGGAAACATCATTCCTACCACGTGGGCGTTGGTGATCACTAGCCCCGGTTCGGCGGCGAAGAAACCGGATCCTTCTCCCGCGGCGCCGTTGCCTTGGACCACCCGCAGGTAGACCGTTGCCGACTTGACCAAAAGTCGGTCGCTGTCGGAAAGGAACGCCGGCAACGGTTGCGCCGCCTGATCGGGGTCGGCCAAGTCAGGTACTTCCCCATCGGTCGGCAACTTAGTTCCCGTTGGTTTCACCGGACCAGTGCGTGGCTCGCCCGTTTCGTCGACCGAGCGTATCCACCAAATGAGATACGCTCCTCCTCCGACCACGCCGAGCAGTAGGATCAGGCCCGGGATCAAGGCAAGCCACCATCGGCCGCCGCTTTGTTGACTTGTCTTTTGGCTTGGATCGCGATTCGGACTGCGCTTCGCCATGGCCGAAGATTCCGGCCGCGGCTTCGGTGGAACCTGGTCCTCGTGGGCAGCCGCTGGCGCCGACATCGTATTGCCGCATTTGCTACACCTGACTTTCTTGCCGGCCAGATGCATCGGCACCTGTAGCAGCTTATCGCACGCCGAACAGCGGAATTGAAGCCGATCCATAGTTGGCGCACCGGCGTTTATGACATTCGTTAACAGTTAAGAGAACTATTGCCGAAACTACCAGGAAAAAGTGCCGACGGCAAACGAATTTTCCAACAAAATAGCGATGCCGTCGCCGGTCTGGGTTCTGTTGTCGCGCCGTGGATGCCATAGAATGTCGATGGGATACTCCCGATGCCCGCCAGTCGAAGACGATAACCACGAATTGCGCGCTTTCGCTAACGACAGAAAGGAATAGGCCATGCCTTTCCGCTTGGGCATGCTTGGCATGTGGCACACGCACGCTGACGGAATGGTCCGCCAGATTGCTGAACATCCTAAGGAGTTCGTCTTGGTCGGGGGCTATGAGCGCGATCCGCAACTAGCCGCCCAGCGCCGCAAACAGTGGGGGCCGCGCCTTGGCGGCGACCTTCGCTTGTTTGACAAACCGGAGCAGCTGTTGCAAGAACGGCTTGACGGCGTTGTCGTTGAAGGCCGCGTCAACGAAAACCTTCGTCTCGCTCGCTTGGCGCTGGAGCACGGCAAGCCGGTGCTCTTGGAAAAGCCGGCCGGCGACAACTTCGACGAGTTTCGCCGCCTCATTGACCAAGCGCAACGCAAGCACCTCCACGTCCAATTAATTTACTTGTTCCGCTACATGAGCGCCGTCCAGGAGATGTTTCAACGCGTCCGCAAGGGCGAATTGGGACGCATTTACCACTTCCGCGCCCGTCTGCCCAAGGACTTGCGCGAATACGCCCGCTTCGTCGAGGAACTGGCCCCCTACAAAGGCGGCATGTTTTTCGAGATGGCCGGCCATGTCATCGACATGATGATCGCCATGCTCGGCACGCCGCGGCAAGTCAATTCGTTTCTGGCCCATCACCATCGCGCCGGTCCTGAATCGTTTATCGACAACGGCGTCGCCGTCTTTACCTATCCCAATGCTTTCGGAATCATCGACGTGCCGGCCCTCGAGGTCGCTCCGAATTCCCGACGGATCGAGGTCTTCGGCACCGAGGGGGCCTTGGTGATTCCGCACCTGGGAAGCGGCCATTTGGCCAATCGCAACATCCAGCCGCTCGAAGTGTATCGCATTGGCCAGGCCGGTTGGCGGACGTTGGAGCTGGAAGCGCGGCCGCTGCAAATCTCCGATCTACGCGAGTTCGCTGCCGTGGTCGCCGGCAAAAAGCCGCCGGACTTCAGCATGGACCACGATCTCACGGTCCAGGATTTTTTGCTGCGGGCCAGCGGTATGCGGTCGTGACGAGCTGACGGGCTTCAATCGACAAGGCGCTCATCGCTGCACTCGGGCCGAGCCGCCGCGGGCAAGGGCCTCCACTTCCGCTTTGCTGGCCATCGTCACGTCACCGGGGTACGTGGTCAACAAGGCGCCGTGGGCCCAGCCGAGACGCAGCGCCTCCTCCGTCCAATAGGAGTAGGGCAGCAGGCTCTCGGCCGGCGCGGTGCTGTTGCTCATGATCCTTCCCCCATCCGCACCCTGTCTCAAGATAGTGGCCCCTCCGTGGCGAACTAGCTCGCGAAATCGGGAGC
>JANWVS010000534.1 GCA_025056835.1 Gemmataceae bacterium
TGCGCTACGGTCTGGGAGCGGCGATCCGGGCGGGGTTGACGCTGGGCCGGTCGGCGGCGGTACTGGGGCTGGGGTTGATCGGCCAAGGGGCCTTGCGCTCCCTGATCGCCGCGGGCGCATCGCCGGTGGTCGGCATTGACCCGGTGCGCATGCGGCGTGCAGCCGCCTTGGCCGCCGGCGCCGACCTGGTGTTGGACCCCAGCGACGCCGCCTACCGCGAGACCCTCAACGCCTTTTTGGGCAGCCAGGGCGCCGAACTCGTGGCCGACGCCACCGGCGTGCCCGACGCCGTGCCCGTGGCGATGTCGCTGACGTGCGACGGCGGCCAGACGATCATCGTGGGCAGCCCCCGCGGCCAGGCCAAGAATGTCAACTTCTACGACGACCTGCATCGCCGCTACCTGGAAGTGGCCGGCGCCCACGGCAACATGCTGTTCGAGCCGGCTCACACGCGCCTGGCCGGGGCTTGGGACATCACCAAGGCGCAAACCTGGCTGCTGCGGGCGTTGGCCGCCGGCCGTCTCAACCTCACTGCCCTGATTACCCAGCGCCTCGGACCGGATGACCTCGGCGCCGCCTACGAGGGCCTGCTCCATAAGAAGGAAGAATACCTGTGCGTCGTCATCCACTGGAAATGAGCGGGCAGCGCTCGCGGGCCGATCGAGCAGGGCGCGACGGGCGCTCGCGGAATGTGCCGGTCCCTCGTGCGAAGGCCGCGCCGGCGCGATGGTCGCTACGATACTTTCATGGAGCGGAGCCTCGGACCACGTCGGCCTGGACGGTCGGCTGCGCACCGAAAAGAAGCAAGCCGCCTGGTCCGTCCGCCGCCGCAACCTCGGGCGATGCCAGCCGCGGCGCTGGATACCCGAGACCGACCTGCCCGCGACGCCTGTGACTGCCGACGCTGGCCGCGGCGCCTGGGGGTCATGGCGCCTGGGTGTCATGGCGCCGGGACGATGGCTCGCCCGCTTTAGCTGAGGTTCCACACCATGCCCGATCCCAAGCGCGTGGCGGCGATCGTTACCGTCTACCATCGATGGTCGCACGCCGACGTCATCGTCGGCAAGATCCTGGAGGGGTATCACCATGACGGCAAAGAGTTTCCGCGGATGCGGCTGGCGTCGCTGTACGTCGATCAGTTTCCGCCCAACGACCTGAGCCGGCAGCTGGCCAAGAAGCACCAGTTCGCGCTGTACGACAGCATCGAAGGGGCCGTCACCTTGGGCCGCAAGGAAGTCGCCGTCGACGGCGTGCTCATCATCGGCGAGCACGGCAAGTACGAGACCAACGCTCGGGGCCAAATCCTCTATCCGCGGCGGCGCTGGTTCGAGGCGGTTTGTAACGTGTTCGCGCGTTATCGCCGATCGGTGCCGGTGTTCAACGACAAGCACCTGGGAGCGACCTGGGACGACGCCCGCTGGATGGTGGAGCGCGCCCGCGAGCTGCACGTGCCGCTCATGGCTGGGTCGTCGATCCCGCTTGCCTGGCGGCGGCCGCCGTTGACGATCGAGCGGGGGACGGAACTGGTTGAGGGAGTGGCCATCGGCTACGGACCGTTCGAGGGGTACGGTTTTCACGCCTTAGAAGGTCTGCAATGTCTCGTGGAGCGGCGGCAGGGCGGCGAGACGGGGGTGCAGGCCGTGCAGTGCCTCCAAGGCGAGGAGATGTGGCGGGCGATGGACCGCGGCGTCTTTTCCCGCGACCTGCTCGAGGCGGCCATGGCCCGCATCCCCGCCCATGCCGAAGGGGATTACCGCAAGCTCACGGTCAAGGACCCTTCCGCCGGCGTGTTCGTCGTCGAGTATCGCGATGGGCTGAAAGGCGCCGTCGCCATGCTCAACGGCTGGGTCTACGAGGGAGACGGCGCCGGCTTCAGCTGCGCCGTCCGCCAGCGCGGCCGACCAGAGCCGTTGGCCACGCAATTCTACTTACAGCAGCCCGACCCGTTCGCTCATTTCGCTCATTTGCTGCGGGCGATCGATTCGCTCGTGAACACCGGCCACGCCCCGTATCCGGTGGAGCGAACGTTGCTGACCACGGGGATCCTCGACGCCATCATGATCAGTCGGAGCGAGAAAAACCGGCGGGTGGAGACGCCGTACCTCGACATCCGCTACCAGCCGACCAACTGGCCCTACGCGACCGACGCGATTCCCAAGGCCATCAAGCGCTAGCGCCGCGGCGGGGCGGAAAAAAACTTTGCGGCGAATGACTTGTGTTCCGCCCCTCGGTCTCTTACAATCCTCTGCGGAATTTTCCCTGGCCTCAAATGGGGGTACACCATGAACGACATCACGGAAGCCGCCGACCGCGCCGGCGAGGGAACGGGCGGTCTGTCGCGCCGCCAATTCTTGCGCGGTGCCGGGACCACGGCGGCGGCCACCGCCTTGGTCGGCGCGCCGGCACCCCTGCCCGCAGCACCGCCTGCCGGCGGGGCAGGCCCCGGCGTCACCGGCATCGGCCCCGGGCCGGTCAAAGTGACCCTGACCGTCAATGGCCGGCCGATGAGCAACAGCGTTGAACCCCGCGTCACGCTCCTCGACTTCTTGCGCAATTATCTCGACGTGACCGGCTGCAAGCGGGTGTGCG
>JANWVS010000535.1 GCA_025056835.1 Gemmataceae bacterium
ACACGTTGGGCACGTTTCTTTGCAGCCAACTCGTCGGGCTGGCGATGGTCAAGCAGCCTTCGGGCGGTTGCATCGTGACCGTCGGCGATTGGGCGACAACCCGGCCGTATCTCAATTACGCTGCCTATCTATTGTCGAAAGGGGCCATTCCGACCTTGACTCGGACTTTGGCCGTGGAGCTGGCCCGGCGGAACCCGGCGGTGCGGGTCAATTGCGTTCTACCCGGTCCCGTCATGCTGCCGGCGGATCTACCGCCAGCTGAGCGGACCGAAGCCATCGCCGGGACCTTGGTGCAACGCGAAGGACAGCCGGACCACTTCGTGCAAGCCGTCTTGTTTTTGATCGACTGCGATTTTGTGACGGGGGTGTGCCTGCCGGTCGACGGCGGGCGAACCATCTGTTAAAGAAAATTGACAAAATTGTTGCCTTCCTCAGCATCGGTCGCAGTTGCAAGCTATGCTCCCGATAGAGTCCTTGCTCTCCCCCTATCGGTGGTGACCGAACATGAAGGACGTGCAACGTTTAGCCATCGTCGACCCCTCCGACGCCACCCGCGAACCGCTGCGAAACTTGTTGTTGGGCGTGGAAACGGTCTGGTTGGAAGCCGAGTGCTCGCGGTACGAGTTCTTTGTCGACGTCGTTAAGCAATCCACTCCTGATATCGTCGTCGTAGCCTTGGACACCGACCACACCAAGGCTTTGCAGCTCATCCAGCAATTGACGGCGGAAATGCCCAAATTGCCGATCCTGGCCGTCAGTTCGCGCGGTGACGGTCAGTCGATCTTGCAAGCCTTGCGCGCCGGAGCCAAGGAGTTCTTAACGGCTCCGGTGGTCTTGGAAGAGCTGTTAACCGCTTTGCAGCGCCTCCGGGCCAGCCGCGGCGGCCCGGATGGTACTCCATCGGCCAATGGCCAGGGGCATTCTCAGTCATTGGTGATCAGCGTGATCGGTTCACGCGGCGGTGTCGGTTCGACAAGCATAGCCGTGAACTTGGGTTGCAATCTGGCTCAGGATGCCAATTTCAACGTTGCCCTGATCGACCTGGACTTGGCGTTGGGTGATGTCGACGTCGCCTTGGATTTGATCCCGGATTATACGCTGGCCGACGTCGCCATGAACGTCGACCGGCTCGATATGGCGTTCCTACGTCGGTCATTGTGCAAACACGCCTGCGGCTTGTCAGTGTTGCCGCACCCGGTGCAAATGGAAGACATTTCCCTCATTCACGAGGATCACTTGGGTCGCGTGATCAATCTTCTTCGTGCCAGTTATTCGCATTTGATCTTCGACCTGAGCAAACGTTACACGCCGACGGACATGACGGCGATGCGGGCCAGCGACGTGGTGCTGCTGGTTTGCCAGCTGGAGTTGACGAGTCTGCGCAACGTGGTGCGCATGCTCCACAGCTTTAGCCAGGAAGAGGCCCTCGCCGAAAAGATCAGGGTCGTCGTCAACCGCGTCGGTTCCGACGATTGCGACATCAGCCTCAAAAAGGCGGAAGAAACCATCGGCCGGTCGATCTACTGGCAGGTTCCCAATGACTACAAGGCAGTCCTCGGCTCGCGGAACGCCGGCGAACCGTTGCTGACGCATGCGCCGCGGAGCAAGGCCCAACAGAGCTTACAGGGCCTGGCCAACGCACTTTGTGGCAAGGACCAACAACCCGCGCCCAAGAAAGAGCGGCGAAGCTTCTTTTCGTTTCGTTGAGGTAAACCGAGGCAGACACGACCTGCGGACTCAGGAAGCAGCGAATTATTGAGACCGTTCCGTTGAGGAAAGGACCATGTCACGCTTGCAACGTGGACTCAATAGCCTGAATAGTCAAGCCGGCGTCAGCCAAAGCGGCCTCAGCCGTATCGGCACCGTCAGCGGTGGCGATCGCAACAACGGCAAGAGTTTCGACGACCTGAAACGCCTCATTCATAGCAAGCTGGTCGACAAGCTCGATCTTTCGCGGGTCAGCGACCTGGCCGGCGAGACCCTGCGCCGCGAGATCCGTCTCGTGGTCGAACGGTTGTGCGACACCGAAAACCCGTTGCTCAACCGAATGGAACGCGAACGCCTGATCGACGAGGTCCTCGATGAGACGTTCGGCTTCGGGCCGCTGGAGGTGTTGTTGAAAGACCCCACGGTGAGCGACATCCTCGTCAATGGCCCCTTCAAGGTCTATGTCGAGCGCCGCGGCAAATTGGAAAAGACCGACGTCAAGTTCCGCGACAACGAACACCTGATGCAGATTATCGATCGCATCGTGTCGAAGGTGGGCCGGCGCGTCGACGAAACGTCGCCGATGTGCGATGCGCGGTTGCCGGACGGTTCCCGTGTCAATGCCATCATTCCGCCGCTCGCCCTGGACGGTGCAAGCCTCAGCATTCGCCGCTTCGGTACCAATCCGCTGAAGCTCGAGGACCTTCTCAACTTCAAGGCATTTACCCCGGAAATGGCAATGCTGATGGAAGCGGCGATCAAGGCCCGCCTCAACATCGTGATCTCCGGCGGCACCGGCTCCGGTAAAACGACGCTGCTCAACACCCTATCGGCGTTTATCCCTCACGACGAACGCATT
>JANWVS010000536.1 GCA_025056835.1 Gemmataceae bacterium
GATCAACTCGCTCCGATCCTTTGCGTGGTAGAGAATGGGTGTCACATAGGAATCGGCTGGCTCCTCGCGGGCTCCGGTGTCGCGTTCGACGTACCAGACTTCTTTGCCGGTGAGTTTGTCGAGCGCCACCACATAACTCTTGCCGCCGCCCTTAGGATCTTGCATGCACGCAGTAATCAGCAAGTCGCCGACCAGGATCGGGGAATTCGCGTGGCCCCACCAGATCGAATAGACGCCGTAGCGTTCGGTGAGATTGCAAGCCCATTGCTTCTCACCGGCGAAGTCGTAGCAGGCCAAATCACCGTTGCCGAAGTGGACCCACACGTGCTTACCGTCGGTTGTCGGCGACGGGCTGGCCATATTGTGTTCATCGTGGAAGCGGCCGACGCCGACCGGTCCTTTGCGGCGGGGCGTACCCTCGCCTACTTCGCGCGTCCACATGATCTTGCCCGACCGCGCATCCAGCCGCAGCAAGAGCAGCTTTTGATCGTCGACTTGCGTCGTAATGAATACGGCCTCATCCCAAACCGCCGGCGTCGACGTTCCCCAACCCGGAATCGGCGTGCGCCAGATCACGTTTTCCTTGGGGCCCCATCGCAAGGGAAGGTCCAGGCTGGTGGCGACGCTGTCGCCCGTGGGACCGCGCCATTGCGGCCAGGCCGAGGGCGGCGACGTTTGACCCAGACAGCACCACAACACCAGCGTTTCCAAGACAGGAGCCATGCATGTCGTCTCCAGCAGCCCGGTTGGGGCACTTCTAATCCCTTCTTGTCATTCCTTATTGTCACAAGCACCGACGGCGGGGACGAGGGGCGCCAAGCAAAATCGGTCGAGGCTCTTAATGCGTCGAGGCACCGGCGGTTGCCGATTCATGCGCCCCTGGTGCTTCGGCCGGCGCCGCTGAGACGGTGGCCTGCGGCGTCCCTGCCGTTGCCGGTTTGCGGACGAGGGCCTCGAGCACGAGCAATCCGGCACCGCACACGAGACAGCAATCGGCTACGTTGAAGACAGGAAAATTGTCGAGGCCAAACGGCAGAAAGCTGAGATTAAAGAAGTGCAGGAAGTCGCGGACGCCCCCGAAAATGACGCGGTCGTACAAGTTGCCGAGCGTACCCGCGAGGATTAAGCCCAAGGCTGAGCACAGGTAACGGTCGCGGCCGCCGCCGGGGCGGATGATGTAAATGGTGATCGCCGCGGCAGCGCCGAGGCTCACCACCGTGAACAGCGCGTTGCCAAAGGGGGTCTCGCCGCCGATACCGAACAACGCTCCGTGGTTGACGATCGGGACGTTCGGGCCGCTGATTGTGCGTAGGAAATGCAACAGGCCGCTGCCTTCCCACGGCCGAGTCGTATACCGGGCGCAAAGATTGAAGTAGTCCGGGATGACGACAAACGGCGCGTCGCAAATCGGCTGTCCGGACGCGTAACCGGTGATTTGTTCGGTATAGAGCCAGGCAAAAACGCCGTACTTGGTACCCTGGTCGGCGGCCAAGCCGGTGAGGGCGAGCGTCCAAAACAGCCAACGATACCTACGGTCGGCGGCGGTCATGTCTTGGTTTTACTGGAAGTCGCGGCGCTGGGGCAAGCCTGGTTTTGCCGTTGACGGGCTGGTGTGGCCGCGATACGCCATACTCTATCCTGCCACCCACCCCGAGCAATCCGCCAGGAGTTGAGCCATGCCGTCCGAGAAACCATTACCGCGTCGTCAGTTTTTGCAAGCCAGCGCCGTTGCCGCCGCTGGGTTGGCCGGATCCAACGCCGCTTGCGCCGGTCCACAGTCAACCCCGCCCGCGGCGGCCCAACTCGGCGGCCCCGACCCTTTCGGCGGCTTTATCGTCGGCGTGCAGAGCTACAGCTTTCGCCGCTTCAACCTCGAACAAGCCCTCCAGCGCATCCAGGACCTCGGCCTGCACTTCGTGGAGTTCTACAACGCCCACGTCCCCCTCAACAGCACCGATGAGCAAATCAACGCCGTCCGAGCGCTTTGTTTTCGCTACGGCATCACGCCCATCGCCTTCGGCGTCGAGAGCTTCACCAAGGACCACCAAGCCAACCGACGCAAGTTCGAATTTGCCCGCAAGCTCGGCGTTCGCTACCTGAGCGCCAGCCCGACGGCCGACAGCTTCGCGAGTCTCAATCAGCTCGTCGCCGAATTCGGCATCGGCATCGCCATTCATCCCCACGGGCCGGTGGGCGGCAATCGGCTCGACCCGTGGTACTCGGCTGAGATCATCATGAAACACGTCGGCGGCCAGCACCGCCTCATCGGCAGCTGTCTCGACACCGGCCACTTGATCCGCTGCGCCCAGCCGCCGCACAATATCAACCTCGATCCGGCCCAGCAGGTGCGACACATGGGCCCGCGCAACTTCGGCATGCACCTTAAAGACCATGACAACACCAAGCGGACCGACGTGGTCTACGGCCGCGGCGCGCTCAACGTCGCCGAGGTGCTCCGAGCCTTGCGCGACGTCGGCTTCCAGGGCTATATCAGCATCGAGTACGAAGCCAATGAGAACAATCCGTCGCCGGACATTCGCGCCTGCATCGACGTCTTC
>JANWVS010000537.1 GCA_025056835.1 Gemmataceae bacterium
CTTTTGAAGACCTGGCGCTGGTTTTGCAAGAATTACAATTGCCTGCCGTCGACGCCGTCTTGGCCGACCTGGGTGTCTGTTCCGATCAATTGGCCGATCCGAGGCGCGGTTTCAGTTTTCAGCACGACGGCCCGCTGGACATGCGCCTCGATCCTGGGCGCGGCGAACCGGCCGCGGTGTTGGTACAGCGTTTGCACGAACGAGAACTCGCGGCGTTGTTATGGCAATTCGGCGAAGAGCGCTACAGTCGCCGGGTGGCGCGGAAGATCGTGGAGGTCCGCCGACAAATCCGCATTGACACGACGGGTCAACTTGCGGATTTAGTACGCCGTTGCGTGCCGCGGGCCAAAGGGCACGGCATCGACCCAGCGACGCGCGTTTTTCAGGCGCTGCGCATCGCCGTCAATGACGAACTGGGCGCGCTGCAACGCTGGCTGCAAGCGTTGCCCGCCTGCGTACGGCCCGGTGGCTGTGTCGCCGTGGTGAGCTTTCATTCCCTCGAGGATCGATTGGTGAAGCGCGCCTTCCGCGATCGGCACTGCTGGGAGGAACTAACCCGCAAACCGGTGACGCCAACAGCATCGGAAGTTGCGGTCAATCCGCGTGCCCGCAGCGCCAAGCTCCGGGCGGCACGACGCCGCCACGCGACGGAGGAACGCAATCCCGGGCCGCCGTCGGCCCCAACGACGAGCCTGTGAGGAGACCAAGGAGATCGCTGATGAGCCGTGAAACCAAAATCGGCTTGATCGTAGCCGTGTCGTTTGTGTGCCTGGTCGGCGTGGTGGTGGCTTCGCGGTGGCGGCGCGGCGTCGACGCCACGCAAATGGTGGAGATCAAACCCAAGGACCCGGTCCCCGCCGCGGTCAACGATAATCCGCCGCCCGCGAGAAGCGATAAGAAAGAAGCGGTGGTTCAAGCGGCCGCTGTCGACAACGTATCGCCGCCGCGCACCCTTGCCAACGTCGGCAGCGACAACGCACCGCCCCTCATCGCGATCCCGCCGCCCGGCGGCCAGAGCAACGACCCGTCCGTGCCGCCGCTGCCGATGTTGCCGCCCGCCCCTTCCAGCAACGAACCAAGCTTGCCCAACTTGCCGCCGTTGCCCAGCGGCAATTTACCGCCGCCACCGGGCGGCCCCATGCCACCTCCGCCGGCGACGGGAACGAACTTGGCGGGCCTGGCGGCGCCGCCGGGGAGCAATTCGCCCCCCCCGCCCCGCAGCGGAGTGACCGTGCCTTTGCCGTCGGGCAACGACACTCCGGCTTTGCCGCCTCTGCCCCTCTCCAATGACGACCAGCTGCGGGCCCAGCTGCAGGCCCTCAAGAAAGAGCAAGAAAAATCGCCGCTGCCCGCGAACGTCCCGTCGCTACCTCCGCTCCCCGAACCGTCGGTCAAAAGCAACGACCTGCCCGTCAAAATCGGCCGCGGTCCCGAGGAGAGCCAAAAGACCCTGGTCGCCGTCGGCAACAATCCGCCCCCGCCCAAGGACAACAACCTTCCCTTGCCGCCGCCCCCCGTGCTCGGCAACACGCCGGCCCAGGCCAAAGATACGAACCCACCGGCGCCGCCGCCCAACAACACCAGTCTTCCGCCGATTCCCGCGCCAAAACCGAGTGATTCGCCTTTTCCGTCGGTGCCGGGGCTGGCGAACAATCCTAGCTCGCCTGGAAACGTCGCTCCCCACAGCGGCGTTCCGATGCCGTCGCTGCCGGCGCCAGCCTCCGCTCCCGGTGTTTCGACCCCCTCAGCGAATCTGAAAGCCGGCAACAATCCCAGCTTCACCATTCCGGCACCCGGTTCGGGCGTGGCCTCAGTCGCCGTGCACGACCTGCAATATCACACCGTTCGCGGCAACGAGACCTTTGCAGGCCTGAGCAAGACCTATTACGGATCGGAAAAGTATGCAGATGCCCTGCTCACTTTCAATCGCGACTACGCCGGCAACCGCAATCTCACGACCGTGTTGCAGCCCGGTCAGCAAATCATGATTCCCTCCGCCGAATTCCTCCGCAACCGGTATAGCGCCATGATCTCCGATCTGCGCCCCGGCACCGGCGGTGTCGGAGTGTCGATCGGAGCCCCCAGCGGCGCCGGCAAGCCCAGCTTCGCGCCGACCACGCCCAGCCCCGATGCCACGAAAAGCTACCGTGTCGCCGCCGAAGGACAAATGATTTGGCAAGTCGCCGTGCAAACGCTAGGCGACGGCAACCGCTGGCCGGAAATCCTTCGATTGAATCCTGGCTTGCAGACGCTCCAGCCCATCCCCGGCGGCACCATCTTGCGGCTGCCGAGTAACGCCAACGTTCCCTAGCCGTCCACTGGTTTTAGAGCACGATGGCCGCCAGCGTGAAATACCACAGTAACGTGGCCACGTCGGTCAAGGCCAAGGTGATCGGACCGGCGGCGATTTTCGGGTCCCAGCGCAAGGCGTGCAGCAGTCCCGGCACGCTCAACCCGATGACACACGCGCTGACGATCGACGCGGCAATCCCTCCGCCGATGACCAGCGCCGGCAACGCCGTCCGCCGCCAGGTCCAAGCGATCGCCGCCACGGCC
>JANWVS010000538.1 GCA_025056835.1 Gemmataceae bacterium
GGCAAGGGACCGGTCCCTCCCAGTGCCAGCAGCGGCAAAGCCCGCTCCCAGCGCCCCTTGACCACGGCGAAATACTTGCCCAACTCGAGGTTCGCTTCCGGGTCCTTGGGATCTTCCTTGAGCCGATCGACGTAGCCCTGCTGTCGGGCAAAGCGCTTCTGGAGATCAGCGACTTCCTCGGTCCGTTTTTGCACGGCGGCCAGCAGCGGGATGTCGCGCGCCTTGCGGGCGGCCGCCTCGGCGATCTGCAACAGTTTCAGGGCCGTCGCGTATTGGTCGGCGTCGACCGCCTCGGCGACCATCGGCAGCAGCAGTTCGACCTGGGTCTTGCTGGTTTCCTTCGAGGGGCTTTGGGCCGCCGCCACCGCCAGGACGTTGACGCGCATCGCGTGCAGATCGACCTCGAAGTCGCGGCCCAGCTCGGCGAGGATGGCCAGGGCCAAGGCGGCATCGCCGGCCGCTGCGGCAAGGGCCACGGCTTCTTCGTAGAGCACATAGCGGTTGGCCGGTTCATCGCGGCTTTCACGGGCTTGCTGCACGAACTGGGCGGCGAGCTTGGTCTTGGCTTCGGCACTTTGCGCCGCCTTGAGGTCTTCCGCGAACACGTCGTGGATCAGCTTCAGCGACTTGGCCCGCGCCGCCTGGGGAGGCAACGGCTGCCGCTGCCCGGCATCCTGGACCGGCGGCCCGGCCCACCCCCATCCTACCACGACGATGACGCCTGCCAGGCACCATGTCCGGCGCCCTTGCCGCTTGTCCCACATGACGGGCCTCGCACGAAAAACCGGGGCGAACTTCACGGCCCGGCCGCCCGCGCCGCCGCCGCACCGCCCGTTCTTATGATATTGGCTGGGTAGTCGCCTTCTCCGTAGGAGCCGCATGTCGTTCGCTATTCGCTGCCGCCAGTTGCACAAGCGCTACCCCGCGCGGCCGCACCCGGTCGACGCCGTCAACGGCCTGGACCTCGACGTGGCGGTCGGCGAGTGCTTCGGCCTGCTCGGACCCAACGGCGCCGGCAAGACCACCACCGTCGAGATCCTCGAAGGCCTGCTGCCAGCCACCGCCGGCGAAGTGGAGATTCTCGGCCAACCCTGGGGCAAAGACGACGCCGCCCTGCGCCAGCGCCTCGGCATCACCCTTCAGGAAACGCGCCTCTCCGAAAAGCTCACGGTCCGCGAGACAGTGACGCTGTTTCGCAGCTTCTACGAACGCGGCCACGAACCCGATGCCGTCCTCGCCCAGGTCAGCCTCACGGAAAAGGCCGACGCCCAGGTCGGCAAATTGTCCGGCGGCCAGAAACAACGCTTGGCCGTCGCCTGCGCCCTCGTCGGCGACCCCGAACTGCTCTTCCTCGATGAACCAACCACCGGTCTCGACCCGCAATCGCGCCGACAGCTTTGGGAGATCCTCCGCCAACTGCGGGCCCAGGGCCGGACTATTCTTCTGACGACCCACTACATGGACGAAGCCGAACGCCTGTGCGACCGGATCGCCATCGTGGACCACGGCCGCGTGATCGCCTTGGGCACGCCGCGCCAGCTCATCGCCCGCTTGGGAGGCGAACATTTCATCGACATCCATCTCGCCGGCGGCGCCGCGGTGCCGATCGACGCACTGCACCGGCTGCCCGCGGTCGTCAGCGTCCGCTGGGAAAACGGCGGCTACCGTCTCGCGGTCACGGCCCCGCACCAGACGTTGCCGGCGTTGCTAGAATTGCTCGAAACCCACGGCGTGGAGCTCAGCCATCTGACCACGCGCCACGCCAGCTTGGAGGATGTGTTCGTCAATCTCACGGGACGACACCTGCGCGACGACGGCTGAGTGCCCCCCTTGGCCGGCGCGGGCAGCGACCGCGGCACGACCCGACGAAACCGTTTCGCCCCGGAAGGTGCTCATGGCCTTACGCTTTTGTGTTCTCGGCAGCGGCAGCAGCGGCAACGCCAGCTACGTGGAGGCCGACGGCTACAGCCTGCTTTTGGACATCGGCCTCGGTCCGCGGCGCATCGGCCGAGCCTTGAAAGAACTCGGTGTCGGCTGGGAACAGATTCGCGCCGTGGTGCTGACGCACGGCCACGCCGACCACTGGGACGACCACACCTTCCAATACCTCGTCCGCTACCAGGTCCCGTGCTATTGCCATCCCAACCAGTCGCGGGCGCTGCTGCACCACAGTGCGCGCTTCGTCGACCTGCACCGGGCTGGATTAGTCCGCCCCTTCCACATCGATCATCGCCTCGAACTCGGGCCGCTGCGGGCCACGCCGTTCGCCGTACCGCACGACGACGAGCCGACCGTCGGTTTCCGGATCGAATCGCGGCATGGCACCCTGGGCTACGCCGCCGACCTCGGCTCGTGGAGCGACGCCATCGTCGACCGCCTTCGCGATGCGGAGATTCTGGCGGTCGAGTTCAACCACGACGTCGCCCTCGAGCGCAACAGCGGCCGGTCGCCGTTGTTGATCGAGCGCGTGCTCAGCGACCACGGCCATTTGTCCAACGACCAGGCCGCCGAACTGGTGACGGCGGTCTTGCAGCGCTCGATGCCGGGACGG
>JANWVS010000539.1 GCA_025056835.1 Gemmataceae bacterium
GAAGACTACCACCGTTTGCTCAGCCCGCCAGCCGCAGCGCATTCCGACCGCGATAAATCCGCTCGATCCGTTCACGATTAAGCCCCAGGGATTTGTCGAAACGGCTGAGTTTCATCCCCTCGATGCTGGGATTGTGGTCGGCCAGACCTTCGAGGACGCGAATGTCCAGGCGAATCTCGTGATCCAAGCGGCGGCGCATGAGCCATTTGAATAAGCGGGCCCCCCCGGCCGGCCCGGGATAGCACGACTTGGTGTAGGCGAAGGTGAAGAGGTTGCACGCGTGGTCGTCGATGGGAACAAAGAAGATAAACAAGCGCCAGCGGACCCTGCTCGGTCGGCCGGTCCGCGGGCACTGCCACCAGTGGTCGTAGACGGAATAAACCGGGGAAAAGTGCGTGGTCCAGTCGTCCATGAAATAGTAGTCCTTGCCGACGCCTAGCAACCAGCGCAAGGGGGCGGGCAAGCGCTTGCATGGTCCCTGGTTGATCACCCGTACTGTCGTGTCGGTGGCCTGAAATTCCACCTTCACTTCGTGCATCCGGTCGAGAGGATAGCCGAAGACGGCGTGCGTGGTCGGCGTGTGTTCGATTTCACAGAAGTTGTCGACCACCAATTCCAGCGGTGCCCGCACAGAATGCTGAAGATTGCAGATGTTGTAAAAGCCGTGCACGTCCAAGTGAGGAAAGCGCGGCGCGGCCTCGAGCGATTTCACCCAGATGGCGCCATAGCGTTCGACCACATCGTAGGCCGTCGCGCAGGCGTGCAGCTTGGGTGTACCGGGGCTTTCCCCGCGGCCGGCGGCGTCAAACGTCCAGCCGTGATAGAGGCAGCGCAGCTTCTGCCCGATCACGTCGCCCATGCTCAAGCGCATGCGGCGGTGGGGGCAGACGTCGGCCAAGGCCGCAGCTTGGCCCGTGGCCGTGCGAAAGATGACGAGGTCGGTGTTGTCGATCCGAACCGCCACCGGACGGCGGCCGAGTTGCTTTCCCAGCAGGACCGGGTGCCAATGCATGAGGCCGGGCATCCTTACCCCTCTCCAAGTACGGTCACGACGACATTCCGTTGCCGTGCGTGAATGTCACACTCCAGGTGGAAAATCTGTTGCCAGGTGCCCAGGCGCAGCCGCCCGGCCGTGATCGGCACGGTCAATGACGGGCCGAGCAGCGTCGCCTGCAAGTGCGAGTGGCCGTTGCCATCGTGCCAGGCCTGTTCGTGGCCGTAGGCTCGGCTGGGCGGAATCAGCCGGTCGAGCGTTTCGGGCAGGTCGCGTTGCAGACCCGGTTCAAACTCGATCACGCCGACCGCCGCCGTGCTGCCGATCGCGAAAACGTGGACGAGGCCGGTCTGCACCCGTGACGCCGTCACAATGCGCTGCACGCGCTCTGTCAGATCGGTCATGGCCCCATGACCGGCGGTGGGAAACGCGATCGTTTCTTGATGAATCATGGTCGAAAGTCCGACTCAGCGCCCGTCGGCGGCGCGTTGCGATTTCCGCATGCTTGCGTCAAACGGTCGACGGCCGTGGGCTTGTGCGGCCGCGGAGGACCGCCAACCAGCGCACCGCCGCCATGAGCATCACCAGGGCTACCGAAATCATCACGAAAAGCGTCAACGCCAGGTTCAAGCTGCCGCGCAGCGCCGCGCCGCCGGAGATCATGCCGGCAAACTGCCCGGCCATGGTGACGCCGGCCGTCATCGTCGTGGCGGTGACGAACAGCATCGGCAGCAACGTCACCCAGGCGTAGCGGCCGCGGCCGGAGTTGGTCAGCAGCGTGCTCACCAGGCACAAGGCCAGCACCGCCAGCAACTGGTTGGCGATGCCAAACATCGGCCAGATCGTCATGATCGATCCACCCCAAACGAGCACGCCCCACCCTACCGTCACGACGCCCGTGGCCAGGAGCGACCCCGGCAGCCAATCGGTCTTTTCGAAGCGCGGTATCGCCTTTCCCAGCGTTTCTTGCAAGAGGAAGCGCGCGATCCGTGTACCCGTGTCAATGGTGGTGAGGATGAACAGCGCCTCGAACATGATGGCGAAATGATACCAGTATTTGACGATTCCCTCGAAGGCGAGGTTCAGCCGCGCCATGGCATTCGTCAGAATGCGGGCCATGCCCACGGCCAACGTCACCGCACCGCCGGTCCGGCCGCGCAGCGATTCGCCGCCCACCAGCTGCTCGAGCTGACCGAGATCCGCGGTTTCCACGTTGAGATGCGCCAACGTGTCGGCCCCGGCCTTGTGCAGCGGATCGCGGGCGGCGGCGCGGTCGATGCCGAGTTCGTGGTACAGTCCCTCCAGCCGCTTCTGAAACTGCGGCGCCTTGTCCAGGTCGACGTTGATGTCGTAGTACAGGTCCACCGGCATCGACGCCGCCGCGATCAACGCCACCACGCCGACCAGTCCCTCCATCAACATAGACCCGTAGCCGATGAGGCGAACGTCGCTTTCCTTGTTGACCATCTTGGGGGTCGTCCCGGAGGAGACGAGGGAATGAAAGCCGGAAATGGCGCCGCACATGATGCAGATGAAGACGAAGGGAAAAATGTTGCC
>JANWVS010000053.1 GCA_025056835.1 Gemmataceae bacterium
GGTGACGAAATACCAATCGGGATTGCGAATCATCGCTCCGCCCTTCTCGGTTTCGCGCAAGATCGACTCGAGACTCATGATGGTGACGGCCGCCTGGTGTCCCGCTTCGCTAGTGCCGGCCTTCAGCAGCGCCAGAGCTGCCTGGCGTTGGACCGGCGACATGGCTTCCAGCGGCAACCCTTTGCGCGTGGCCTTTTTTGTGGCGTTGTCTTGCAGGGGGACGAAGTTCCAGTTGGTGCGTTCCTTGTCGTCGAACGCGAAAGTGGCTTGCGCTTTCTGTTCGGCCGAGAGGGTGTTCAAAAAGTTTTGGGCCGCTGCCACCATCGCCGCCCCCGGCACGCGCGTCTGCTGGGCGACGTACGCCAAACCAGCAAAAACTGCCACCACGATGCCGGCCAGCACGAGTCGAGCAAGTCTCATGGCATGTGCTCCAGGGCGTGAACCAAGTCGCGAACAATTCGCCGGCATTACACTATGCGCCGTCCGATGATCTGGCATGGGGAATTTGTGCCGGTCCGGCGTCGCGCAACGAGACAACGGCGTTGGGAGCTCCGCGACGAAGTTATAAGGCCAAGCCGGGCAGCGCTTCGCGTGCTCCGCCTTTGACGGCCTCGGCGGCGACCACGGTTGCCAGCTCGATGTATATTTTCGCCACCTCGCTGTCGGGGTACTTGTGGACCACGGGGTCGCCGCTGTCGCCGCACTCCGCGATGCGCGGGTCGATCGGCACGGCGCCGAGAAACGAGACGCCGGCTTCCTGGGCGAGCTTGCGGCCGCCGCCGCTGCGGAAGATGTCGTAGCGCTGGCCGTCGGCGCCGATGAAATAGCTCATGTTCTCGATGATGCCGAGCACCGGTACGTTGACCTGGCGGAACATTTCCAGGCCCTTGCGGGCGTCGATGAGGCTGACGTCTTGGGGGGTCGTGACAATCACCGCCCCGGAGAGCGGGGCCGATTGTGTCAACGTCAGTTGTGCGTCGCCGGTGCCGGGCGGCAAGTCAATCACGAGATAGTCGAGATCGCCCCAGTTGATCTGCGTGAGGAAGGCTTGCAGATACTTGTGCACCATCGGACCGCGCCAGATCATCGCCTGTTCCGGTTTGACGATGAAGCCCATCGACATGAGCTTGATTCCGTAGCGGTCCAGGGGAAACGAGGTCGTGTTGGGATCGAAGGTCTCGTGAATCCCCATCATGATCGGAATGCTGGGGCCATAGATGTCGGCATCGAGCAAGCCCACGCGGCGGCCGAGCATGTGCAAGGCCAAGGCGAGGTTGGTGGCGACGGTCGATTTGCCGACGCCTCCCTTGCCGCTGGCGACCGCCACGACGTGCTTGACGCCGGGGAGGACGATTTTTGGCGTTGTTCCCGCGCTCATGAAGATCTCCCCAAGAAACCTCGCTTATCCTTCGGCACACGCTCTTAACCGCGGCGGCACGCCGGGCATTCACACAGTTTTCGCAAGTGCTCGAGAGTAAACAGCCCCGCGTCGTGACCGTCGCTCCAGGTGATCTTGTAAGCATAGTAGCCGATCGGTTCGATCTTCACCGGCTTCAGCGGCAGCAACTCCGCGGGTTTGAGGATGCGAAACGGATCGGGCGGTTTGTCGCGTTCCTCGCGGCAGCCGGCGCAAGGGCAATGCTGGCGGAGGTTCGTCCAGTGGTACACAGACCGGTGGCCGTCGCTCCAATCGATTTCCAGAAGATCTTCTCCGTTTTTTCGGAGCGCTGTCGGTCGGAGGTGGGCAGAGACGTTAGCCATCGCTGCTTATTATACGCGCCTTCCTGGCGATCGCGTCGCCGCTTGTCGCCGCGCGGCCAAAGCAGGCGAACGTCAACGCTGGCAGCTTCGATTGCGGCGGTGGTTGGCCTGCCTCAGGTCGTATGGGAAAATGCGGGGCGCCACGGCAACCCGTCACTCCCCGGCATCGTCGAGGCGACGCATGACGGCGGCCATTTCGAGGGCGGCCCGGGCGGCGTCGGCCCCCTTGTTGCCCTCCGGGCCGCCGGCGCGAGCGTATGCTTGCTCTTCCGTTTGGCACGTCAGGACGCCGAAAATGACCGGCACGCCTGTTGTCAGTCCGGCTTGCAAGATGCCGTCGGCGGCGGCCCGGCAAACGTGGTCGTAGTGATCGGTGTCGCCGCGGATGACGGCGCCCAGCCCGACGATCGCCGCGTATTTTTTCGACGCCGCCAATCGCTGCGCCGTCAAGGGAATCTCGAAGGAACCGGGCACCCAGACGACGTCGACGGCGCGATCGTCGAGGCCTTGCTGTCGAAACGCCGCCAATGCCCCGGCCACGAGCCGCTCGACCACCTCGCGATTGAATTTCGCTGCGACGATGGCAAAGCGGCAAAGCGGTACGACCTGGCCTTCAGACGTCGGCATGGCATCAACTCACCGCGACGCCCAGCGCCGCCACCCCGCGGCGCAAAACGCCGCGGCGGGGAAGGTTATGCGAGATTCAGGGTGTTCAAGAACTCCGCGTTGCTTTTCGTCCGAGCCATGCGGCTGGTCAACAGTTCCATGGCCTCGATGGGGTTCATGTCGCTGAGCACTTTACGGAGGATGTAGACGCGGCGCAGTTCCTCCGGCGACATGAGTAGTTCCTCTTTACGCGTGCCGGAAGCGTTGACGTCGATCGCCGGCCAGACGCGCTTGTCCACGAGTCGGCGGTCGAGGTGGACTTCCATGTTTCCGGTACCCTTGAATTCCTCGAAGATAACTTCATCCATGCGGCTGCCGGTGTCGATCAGGGCGGTCGCGAGGATCGTCAGGCTGCCGCCTTCCTCGATGTTGCGAGCGGCCCCGAAGAAGCGTTTCGGTTTGTGCAAGGCGCCGGCGTCCACGCCGCCGGAAAGGATCTTGCCGCTCGGCGGGAGTTCGTTGTTGTAAGCCCGCGCCAGTCGGGTAATCGAATCGAGCAAAATCACCACGTCGGAGCCGAACTCGACCATACGCTTGGCTTTTTCCAGCACCATTTCCGTAACCTGGATGTGGCGGGAATACGGTTCGTCGAAAGTCGAGCTGACCACCTCGCAGTGCGGGCCTTTGACGGTCCGCTCCATCTCCGTGACTTCCTCGGGCCGTTCGTCGATCAGCAACACAATCAGATAGCATTCCGGGTGGTTTTTCAGCAAACTCATGCCGATTTTCTGGAGCAGGACTGTTTTGCCCGCTCGCGGGGGCGAAACGATCAAGCCGCGCTGGCCTTTGCCGATGGGCGTGATCAGGTTGAGCACGCGCATGCTGAGGTCGGTCGGGTCGGCTTCGAGGTTGAGGCGTTTGTTCGGGTGCAGCGGCGTCAAGTCTTCGAAGACGATTTTCTGCGACAGCAGTTCGGGATCGCAGTAATTGACGGCTTCCACACGGAGCAGAGCGAAGTAGCGCTCCGCTTCCTTGGGCGGACGAATTTGGCCGGCGACCGTGCTGCCGTTGCGCAGGCCGAAACGACGGATCTGGCTGGGCGAAACGTAGATATCGTCGGGACAGGGTAAGTAGTTGTAGTCGGGACTGCGAAGAAAGCCGAAGCCGTCCGGCAGAATTTCCAACGTTCCCTCGCCGAACATCAAGCCGTTTTGCTTGACTCGCTCCTTCAGGATCTTGAAAATCAGGTCCTGCTTTTTCAATCCCGAGTAATCGGTCAGCTTCTCTTCCCGGGCGATCTTCAGAAGCTGCGCCATGGTCAGTTGTTGCAACTCGGATATATGGGTGGCGCCGCGCTTGATCTCTTCGTAGCGGCTGTTTGTTTCAGCGTCGAAGCCGCATTCCTCCTCCGGCGGTGCTGGCGGCACCTGCTCGGCTGGGGCCGGAGGAGCAGGCGGGTTGCTTTCGCTCGACGCTGACCGTGCGACAGAGTCGGCGTCGCCGTCCTCGTAGCGATCCTCGAAACGCTGTTCGTAATCGTCGATGGGGTGCTCGGGCTTGGTGCGCGAGCGCCGTCCGGCGGCGCCGTCGCGGCGGGTCTTCGTTTCCGGCATAGGACGAACCTCCTTACTCGAGCTGGCACAGGACGGGTGACGCGCCTAAGCCCCTGGGATCCAAGAAGCAGGCGATCCGTTGCCGCCCACCTTCCGACGTGGCGCTTTAGGAAGGAGGGGCGGTCAGGCCAGCGGCAGGTCTCTTACAGTGGTTTCTCTATCGTAGCGATTCGGCGCCATTCTGGGAATGCCAACTTTTACAAAATGCCAACGCTGGCGAGGGCGACGATTGCCGCAGGCTTGGCTCAGAACTGGAAGTACAAAAACGGCGAATTGCGCCCGCCCATGATGATTGCCACGCAGGCGCCAAAGGTGAACGCCGCCGCCCAGGCAAAACGCGGCCGGGCTTCGAAGCGCGCATGCCAGTCGAAGGCGTTCGGCCCGACCATGGCCCACCAGCCGGCCAGCAGCAGTACGATCGTCAGCCACTCCGAACGGATTGCCACGCTGCCCCCCGTCGGCACGAACATGGTCGCCAACATGTGCCCAGCGATCGTCAGGTTCTCGGCCCGGAAAAAGACCCAGCCGATGACGACCAGCAGGAAGAAGCTGATTTGCCGCAGCACGACCGGCAGGCGGTCCCATGCCGGAGCCGTCAGGCGATGCAGTACCAGCAACAACCCATGATACAGCCCCCAGATCACAAAGGTCCAGTTGGCCCCGTGCCAGAGTCCGCCCAGGAACATGGTCAGCATGAGATTGCGATAGGTTCGCAGCGGCCCGCCGCGGTTGCCTCCCAGCGGAATGTACAGGTAATCGCGCAAGCATGAAGACAGCGAAATGTGCCAGCGCTTCCAGAAGTCGGAGGGATCCAGGGCCTTGTACGGCGAGTTGAAGTTCTGAGGGATGCGGATGCCGAACAGGTAACCCAATCCCACCGCCATCGTGCTGTAGCCGGAGAAATCGAAGTAGAGTTGAAAGGTATAGCCCAAGACTGCTTGCCAAGCGCCGAAGGTCGAGAGATCTTGCCAATCTTTCCACGCAGGATCGACGAAAGCGGCCAAGGTGTCGGCCACGAGCACCTTTTCCACCAGCCCGAAAAGGAAGAACGAAATCCCCAGCGTCAGCCAGCGCGAGCGGTCGGCGCGGCCCAGATTGGCCAAGTCCTGTTCAATTTGGCGAAAACGCACAATCGGCCCGGCCACGAGCTGCGAGAACAGCGAAACGTAGCAACTGAACTCGAAGAAATTGCGCGTCGGCGTGACGACGCCGCGGTAGCAATCGACGATGTACGTGATCGTGTGGAACGTGTAGAACGAAATTCCCACCGGCAGCACGATGTCCAGGTGCGGCGCCCTACCGGTCCAGCCGGCCAGGTGGGCCGCGTCGAAGACGATCTCCAGTAGGAAATTGACGTACTTAAAGAATCCCAGCAAAAGCAGGTCGATGGTGATCGGAACGACCAGGCAGAGTTTTCTGGCCCGGGCACTCTGCCAGTGCAGAAAACCCAGACCGGCGAAGTAACTGACGAGCGTCGAGAAGGCCATCAATAGGCAAAAACGAGCGTCCCAGTAGCCATAAAACACGTAGCCCGTAGCCGTTAGCCACACGTAGCGCGCCTGGGCGGTGCGCAGCATCCAAAAGACGGCATAGGTGACCGGCAGGAACAGGAAGATAAACACGAGGCTGTTGAAAAGCACTGCGTCGTCTCCGCGGTCGCGGCCTCAACGCTGGAGCGCCGAACCATCGCGGGCGGCGTGTTTTTCGCCCGCACTCTCGGGGCAGAGCGCTGCCGCCAACAACCTGGCCATCACCGCCGCGCCGACGTCGTTGAAGTGGACCAGGTCGGCGAACCATTCGCGTTTCCCGGAAAGCACCGCCGCCGCATCAATGACCGCCACGCGCTCGTCACAGCCCAAGGCCAGTATGGCCTGATTCGCGGCGCGTTCAAAGGCAACCATCGTCGCCGGCAAGGCTCTCGGAAAGAACAAACGAAACGCGCGGAGGGCCGCTTCGTCCTCCCCGCGTAGCGGCCAGGTCGCACGGTGGGCGTGCGTCACCAGCACCGGTTCGGCGCCCGCCCGCCGAATCCGACCGACCAGATCGCGCAGATCGTCGGCGAACCGTTGCAGGCGGTCGCTGGGCACGTCGTGAAACAGCCACGTCCCGTCACGACCGGCGAGTTGGCGCCTGATCACCCAGTCTTCTCGCCACGCCTTCATCCAGCTCGGCAGGCCGCGATAGACGTCTTTGACCCGCTCCACCAGCCGCAGTTGAAACGACGCCGGCGGCACCTTTGGGTCCGTCGGCAGGGCCGGAGCCTCGACGTCGAGATAAAACAACGGCGAAGGATAAACGACCACCCGCTTGGCGCCGAAGCGCGAGACCCAGTGGTCCCAGTACGGCGCCATGCTTTTGACGGTGATGCCCGCCATGGCCGCGTTGACAACTTCCGCGCGCTCTGCCAAGAGTCGCCGCAGTACTGCCGGGTACTCCTGGTCGGCTTCCTCGTACAAACCAAAAGTTTCCGAGGCCCCCAAGATCACCCATCGATCGCGGTCAAATGATGGCTCGGGTGCAATCTCCGGTCCGCGAAAACCAAAACCATTGAGGCGCCACTTGCGATAGTGGCCGTGGGGTCGGCCGCGGTATCCCCACGGCTCGGCGAGCACCAGGTCGCGCTCCCGCGACGGCGACGCCCACACCGGGGTCGCGTCGTGAAGCCAATCATCGAGGCGGGCAGCGCACTCTCCCCCCAGAAGAGCGACACTTAGCAGGGCCGCCACCCAAAACCACCTTCGCCATTGTCGCATCATGAACCTGCGCCCTGCGACACAACGCAAACCTCGGACGAACAACATTAGCATATTCCGGAAGCCGCGGCCTACCGCCGTTGCGCCTCGACCGGTCACGTGGGCAGGTTGCGTCTGGCCGCAGCGGCAATTGGTGTCGTCGTGGTTGTTTCCCCAAGTGTGGTCGCGGCCGTTGGTGGCAATACAATGTCGCCGTCCTCCCTTACGGTCGTCGAGAACCCCGCATGCCAATTCGACCTATCGGCGTGATCATTTGCAGTCTGGCGTTGGCCGGCGGACCGGCGTCGGCGGAGGACTGGCCTGAATTCCGCGGTCCGACAGGCCAGGGACTGTACTTCGGCAAGAACTTGCCCGTTCAGTGGAGCACAACGTCCAACGCAGCTTGGGTGGTCGACATCCCCGGGCTGGGCTGGTCGTCTCCCATCGTGCTGCGCGGACGCGTCTATCTCACGACCGCGACTCCGATTCCAGGTACCAAGGACCATACGCTGCAAGCGCTGTGCCTTGACGCTGCCACCGGTCGCCGGTTGTGGCTGACGGACGTGTTCCGCCAAGACGGCGCGAAAGCACCCAGGATCCATTCCAAGAACAGCCATGCTAGTCCGACGCCGCTGACCGACGGCAAACGACTTTTCGTTCACTTTGGCCACCAAGGGACCGCCGGCCTGGACCTCGACGGCAAAATTCTCTGGACCAACAACGATCATCGCTACGCCCCGGTCCACGGCAACGGCGGCTCGCCGATCCTCGTCGATGACAAGCTCGTTTTTTCTTGCGATGGTCGCGATCAACAATTCATCGTCGCCCTCGTTGTGGCCACCGGTAAACTGCTGTGGAAGACCGATCGCCGCAGCAACGCCGACCGCAAGTTCTCGTTCAGCACGCCGCTGTTGATCCAAGCCGACGGCCGCCGCCAAATCATCAGCCCCGCCAGCGATGCGGTCATCGCGTACCATCCGGACGACGGTCGGGAGTTGTGGCGCGCCGCCTACGAAGGGTACTCCGTGGTGCCGCGGCCGGTGTTCGGCCACGGCATGGTCTTCCTGTCCACCGGTTACGATGTACCCAAAGTGCTAGCGATTCGCACCGACGGCACCGGCGACGTGACGCAGACTCATATCGTCTGGACACTGCAAAAAGGGGCGCCGCACACACCGTCGCCGCTCTTGGTGGACACCGAGCTTTACCTGGTCTCCGACGCAGGCCTCGTCAGCTGTCTCGACGCGCGCAGCGGCAAGATTCATTGGCAAGAGCGCGCCGGCGGGCGGGCCTATTCCGCCTCCCCCCTCTATGCCGAGGGCAAGATTTATCTCCAATCCGAGGAGGGCCTGACGACCGTGCTCAAGGCTGGTACGACCTTCGAGCGCTTAGCCGAGAGCAGCGTCGGCGAGAGAACGTATGCGTCCTTGGCCGTCGCCGATGGTGCCATATTCTTGCGCACTGAGACGAAACTCTATCGACTCGAGCGGCAGTAGGGTGCCTGGGACCTTATAGCCGACGCGCTGGAGGGAGGATCCGTCGATGTCTGAACCGACCAAGGAAGTTTTGAAAGCAGCCCTGAAGGCGTTCAAGAAACGTCTCAAGCTGACGCAGCTCGAAGAGGACTCCAAGCTCGGCCGCAATCCCCTGACCGGCGGCCGGAAGTCCGACATTGTCGCGATCCAGCCTCCGAATCAATTCCCGCAGGCGGTTTGGGACGAACTGGTGCGGCAAGGCAAACTCAAAAAGGCCGGCCAGGGCATGTACGAATTGGCTGGCGAGTGACGCCGCCGCCATGCCGCGGTACGAGCCGCCGCCGGCCCCGGTCCGGTTCTCACTTGCGGTACCGCAGCCCCTCATCGGCGAGTTGGTTTAACTCTGCGTCGGTCGGTGTGGTCGAGGGGACACCGTCCCGCGGCACTTCGAGCTTCGTAACCCACGCCGCCGCGTTGAGCAGCAAGGTGCGGAAGCTGTCATTCTTGAGGTTCTCGTAGCGATGGAAGCCGGTGAAGCCGAAGCCACGGCCGCCATCAGGGCGGACAAACGCCCAGGCGACATGCTGGGGATTGCCGGCCGCGACGGCAGCGTAGGCGTCGGGATTGCCTCCGTGCGACGACTTCTCCTTGCGGACCGTTTTCAGGTCGGGCACATCGGTGAGGATGGGCGTGACGCCCTTGAGGTCGCCGACGAAGCGCATGTGATAGTACCACTCGTCGTAA
>JANWVS010000540.1 GCA_025056835.1 Gemmataceae bacterium
GTCTCGCCGCCTTTGCCCGCCAGCAAGCGGCTTTGGTCCGCGACGGCTGGCGCATTCTCTATGCCGAAGATGAGGAACACGACGAAATCGTCGTGCCGTTCGACGCCGCGCCGGCCCCCATCGAGCTGAGCGGCCGCATCGATCGCATCGACTTCCACGAAGCGACCGCCGCGGTCCGGATCATCGACTACAAGACCGGAGATACGTCCAAAAGCCCCGACCAGGTCCATCGACAAGGGGAGCGATGGACCGATTTGCAGCTGCCGCTGTACGAACGGCTTTGGCACGGCCTGCACCTTGACGTACCGACGCAGCACCGGATCGAGCTGGGTTTTTTCAACTTGCCTAAGCGGCTCGAGGAAGCCGGCTTCCGCGCGGCGTCGTGGGACGACGCGGCCTTGCGCGACGCTCAAGCCGTGGCGCGGGACGTCGTGCGCCGCTTGGCGAGCGAGTCGCCATTTTGGCCGCCGGTGTATGATCCGGTGCCGAAGTACATGGAGGAGTTCGCGGCCATCTGCCTCGACAACGTCCAAGGCCGGCCTCCGCTGACCGACGAGGAAACAAACGGAGAAAGCGTGTGAACCCGACGGCCTTCCCGCCCACGATCATCCGCGCCTCGGCCGGCAGCGGCAAGACGCACCAGCTGACCAATCGGTACCTGGCGCTGTTGGCCGGGGACATCGCACCGGAAGCGATCCTGGCCACGACGTTTACCCGCAAGGCTGCCGGAGAAATCCTCGAGCGCGTGTTGGGCCGCCTCGCCGTCGCTGCCGCCGGTCCCGCCGCCGCGGCGCGGCTTGCCAACGAGATCGGCGTTGCCTCGCTCGATCAGCTTCGGGCCGTCGCCCTGCTCCGCCGGGCCGTGCGGCACCTGCATCGCCTGCGCATCAGCACCCTGGACAGCTTCCACGTGCGCCTGGCAGGAACCTTCAGCCTGGAGCTGGGGTTGCCCGCCGGCTGGACGATCGGCGAGGAAACCGACGACGCCGCCCTGCGCCAACAAGCCCTCGAGCGCTTCTTGGAAACCGAGCGGCCCGATACGCTCTTGCGGCTCTACGAACGGCTGACGTGCGGCGCGACGACCCAAGGCATCGCCAAGGAACTACTCCAGCTTGTCAGCCGCTTGTACGACATCGCTCGCGATTCTCCCGCGGAAACGTGGCAGCGCATCACGGTGCCGCCGGGGCTGAGCGAGACCCGCGTGGCTGAGTTGTTGACGGCCCTGGAAGCGGCTGAGTTTGCCGGCGACGCGAGGATGCAACAGGCCTGCGCCGCGGATGTCGCCCGGGCCCGCTGCGAGGATTGGGAGGGGTTTCTCAAGAACGGGCTGGCGGCGAAAATCGCGGCCGGCGAGCACACTTACCGCAATAAACCGATTCCCGCCGAGGTCGCGGCCGTCTATCAGCGCCTGATCCCCCATGCCCGCGCTCGGATCCTGCAACTCATCGCCGACCAGAACCGCGCCACTCGCGAGTTCCTCGACCGCTTCCACGCCGGCCTCTGGTCGCTCAAGCAAGCGACCGGCCGATTGCGCTTCGACGAAATCACCCACGCCTTGGCCCAAGCCCTGGCCCACAAGGCGCTGCCTTCCGAGACATTAGCTTTTCGGTTGGACGGAGGCATCGAGCACGTGTTGCTCGACGAATTCCAGGACACCTCCTTGTCCCAGTGGCGGGTGTTGCAGCCCCTGGCTCGGCGCCTGGTGCATCCTGAGCAACCAGCGCGGCAATCGTCGTTTTTCTGCGTCGGCGACGTCAAGCAAGCGATTTACACCTGGCGCGGCGGCATGCCAGAAATCTTCGGGCAACTGGGCAAGGTGCTCGGCCCGCTCGTCGAACTCCCCCTCGACCAGAGCCATCGGTCCGCGCCGCCGATCATCGACGTCGTCAACACGGTGTTTCAGAACCTCGATCGCTTTCAACCCGGCGAGCGCTTCGCCGAAGGGTTGCGCGCCTGGCAAAGTCGGTTCCACCGCCACACGACCGTCAAAGCCGACGCTCCAGGTTACGTTTGCCTGCGCACCGGGCCGCGGCAGATCGAGGGGGAAAGTTTCGATGGGCAACGCAGCCGACACCTCGAAGCCGTGGCCGATTTCATCCGGAACCTGACTACGGCGGCAGCGGGACGGTCGGTCGGCGTGCTCTGCCGCAAGAACGAGACCGTTGCCCGCATGATCTATGAGCTGCGCCGCCGCGGCGTCGAGGCCAGCGAAGAAGGCGGCAACCCCCTCACCGATTCGCCCGCGGTGGAATTGATGCTCTCGCTCTTTACCCTCGCGGATCACCCCGGCCACTCCGCGGCCTGGTTTCACCTGAGCAACGCGCCGGCGTTGGCGGCCGTCATCGAGCCGGCGCGCGGACCGGACGCCCTGGCCCGGCGCTTGCGTCGCGAATTGCTGACCCTCGGCTATGGGAAGTTCACCCACGTTTGGGCCAGGCACGTGGCCAAGCTGTGCAATCGCCGCGATTTGAGTCGACTCCAGCAGCTCATCGACCTGGCCTACGATTATCAAGCGCGCAGCACGTTGCGGGCCGACGACTTCGTCGCCT
>JANWVS010000541.1 GCA_025056835.1 Gemmataceae bacterium
AACCATCGCCGAGCCGTCGTATGTGATTCACAAAGGATGGCTGGCGATCGCCTCTTATCCTCAGGGTCTTTATGGGTTCATCCTCCGCAGCAATGGTGAACTGCCGAGTTGGCAACCCAACGCCGAGGTCACGAAGGCCTTGGCGGCGTTTCCGAAGGAGTTCACGAGCATTACGATCAGCGATCCTCGGCCGACGATCAAAACCGTGCTCAGCGCGGCACCGCCGCTATTTGGCTTGGTGAACTCGTTGGCACAGTTGGCACCGGGTCTGCGGCCGTTTGACATCGGCATGATCCCTCATGCCCAATTGGCGACGCAGGGCCTGTTTCCCAACGTTACCGTGACGACGGACGACGGCAAAAAGATCCGTAGCGAAACACGAGCTTCGTTGGCCCTGCCGTTTTAGGCCGACGCCGGTCCAGTTACCGCACCGTCACGAAGTCGTTGTGATTCAACAAGGCCCGCACCAGGCTTTCGCGGGCCCGGCCCACCAGCTCGGCAGGCGAGTGGATTCCCGCCGACCGATACAGGTCGCGCTGCTTGCTCAAGAAAGCCTGGCAAGCGGCGCGTTCCTCGCTGCGCGGCAGACGGGCCAGGACCTGCTCAAAGGCCATGGTGATGAAGGATTCGTCGTCGCCCGAGTTTTCCAGCTGCTCTTGCAGGCGCCGGGCTGCGGCGCGGCTGACGGTTACGATCAGTTCGTTGTTCGTCAACGCCAGCGCTTGTTGCGGCACGATGCTGTCACTGCGGCGGTAGCATTCGCAGGCGTCCGGCGCGTCGAACAGTTCGAGAAACTTCAGGTGCCCGCCGTCTTCGGGATAGATCGCGAAATAAAGACTTCGGCGTTTCGATGTGCCCTCCTCGCTGTTTTCCAGCGTCGGCCCGCCTAGAGTCAGGTCCAGCTCGCCGGCCACGTGAAGCAGTCCGTCGCGAATCGCTTCGGCTTCCAGACGTTTGGCATGGCCGCGCCAGTAACAACGATTGTCCGGATCCTTGGCGGCGGCGGGGTTGGCGCCGACGGCCGATTGCAGCCGATAGACGCGACTCGTGACGATCAGGCGGTGCAGGTGCTTCATGGACCAGTTCGACGGCGACGACGGGTGCGGCGCCGACGAGGACATCAATTCGGCTGCAAGCCAATCGAGGAGCGCCGGGTGGCTGGGGGGCTTTCCGTTGCGGCCGAAATCGTACACGGTTTCGACCAGCGGCCGATCGAAGTGGCGCAACCAGATGTGATTGACCGCGACGCGGGCCGTCAGGGGATTATCCGGGGACGCAATCCACCGAGCCAGGGCGGTGCGTCGACCGCTGCTCGTGGGCGGATAGGTCGGGCCCAGCGGCGTGTAAGTCTCGGCGGCGCCGACGGCATTCTTTTCAGCGGCAACGAGGGCCTTCTTGGCCGCTTCCCACTGCTGTTCGGCCGCCTTGAGCGCCTTGGCCGCGGCGTCCTTGTCTTTGGCCTCGGCCTTGGCGAGCCGGTGCCGAGCGGCGCTGACCTCCTGCTCGCTGACAAAGGTTTTTTCTTGCGCGGCTGCGAGGGCAGCGGTTCGCTCCAATCGTCCCGCCGTGGCCGCCGCGCTCTTCCAATCGCCGCTGGCAAGCCGATGGCGGATCCGTTCTGCGTAGAGCCGGGCTTGGTAGGCCGCCAACTCGGTCTGAGCGGCTTTCAAACGGAGTTCCGCCAGCTTGATCGCGGCTGCCAGGCCGTCCTCGGCCGGACGCGATGCCCGCTCCGTTTGGATCCGGCGCAGCTGCGCCGTCGCGGCGGCGACGGCGTCTTCGCGCTTCTGTGTTTCCGCGGCAACGATGAAGGGTTTCAACCCCGGCTGCACGACCGTCGCCGGCAGGGTTACGGGGGTCGGCACGAGGCGATCGCCGCCGAGAAACGCCGGCGCAGCGGGTCGTACCGGCGGTCGGTCTTTCATCTTATTTCGTTCGTCGCCGCCGCGGTACATGTACGTTTTGGCATCGAGCTTGTCGTCGTACACGCGGACGCTGCCGAGCTTGACGATCTTCCGAAGGGTGCTGTACTCGTACTTTTGGAATGGACCGGGGTCGGCCTCTCCCGGCCAACGGTCCTGGCGAACGTCGATCCCCTCGAAAAACGCCCAGAAGCGGAAGTATTCCTCCTGCGAGATGGGGTCGTATTTGTGATCGTGGCAGTGGCAGCAGTTGAGCGTCAGTCCCAAAAAGGCTTTACCGGTGTGCTCGACGTTGTCGCGCATCCATTGGTGTGGGTTCAGCGCGTACCAATTGCGCACCAGGAAGCCGGTCGCCACCGCCACTTGGTCGTCGTCCGGTGCAATCTCGTCGCCGGCGAGCATCTCCAACACCATCCGGTCGTATCCTTTGTCGGCGTTGAGCGACTGCACGATCCAGTCGCGCCAGCGCCAGATCTGCGGGGCGCTGTTCCACACGTCGGGTACGTAACGGCGGCCGTACCAGTCGCTATAGCGCCACACATCCATCCAGTGCCGTCCCCAGCGCTCGCCGTAGTGCGGGCTGGTCAGCAATCGGTCCACGACTTTGCGGTATGCTACCTCAACTT
>JANWVS010000542.1 GCA_025056835.1 Gemmataceae bacterium
GAGCTTGCCGCCCCAGCCAGTGCCGACGTCGAACGGCCGGCCTGTCCACGCTGTGGCGAATTGCTCCCGGCCGCGATTCGGTCACTTTTGCCCACCGCCCCTCCGGTCGAAGCTTCTCCGTCGCCACCGCCGCGAGCGCAACTTCCCGGCAAACGTCGAACCGTCGCGGCCATTCTCGCCGTCATGGCCTGCATGGCCGCGATCAGTGCCGTATTTATCTGGTTCACCACCGGCTTCCGAAGGCACAACGATTTTCGCACGCTCAAGCCGCGCACGGTTACGCCCGCCGCACCGGTCGGCAGCGCCTCCCTCGTTGGTTACCTTCCGCCGCGGTGCAACGTGCTGGCTTCCGTCCACGTCACTGAATTGTTGCGACGGCCCGACTCCAAAAGTTTTCTCGAACAGACTCGCCCCCTGGGCCTCGAGTGGCTGTTGGAACGACTCGAACAATGGACCGGTCTCAAGCTCCAGGAGTTCGAGCAAATCGCCCTCGGCTCGGAAATCATTGGCCGTCTGCCGCAATTATTCGTCGTGTTGCAAACGCGCCGTCCCTTCGAGGCGCCGCACGGCTTTCCGGCTGGGAAGGCCGGACCATCGCAATTGTACCGGGGCCGGCCGCTGTATCGTTTCGGTCTTCAGCCGATCGGTGAGGCGATCCTTTGGCGCCATTCAGAACGATTGCTCGTTGTTGTCGCCTGTTTTGATGCCGCCAAGACAAACGATCTCGACGGCGTCCCCGATCGACCGCACAATGGTTTCGACGGCCTCACGCATGCCTTGCGCGCGGCCTTGACGCAGCGCCTGCCTGCTGGTTGCCCCCTGTGGATCGCCGGCAATTTTGACAACGCAGCTTGGCTGCGCAACCTGCCGCTCAGCCGTGGTTGGCC
Source organism: Gemmataceae bacterium (assembly GCA_025056835.1). Lineage (GTDB taxonomy): Bacteria > Planctomycetota > Planctomycetia > Gemmatales > Gemmataceae > JANWVS01. The sequence continues at coordinate 888 of JANWVS010000542.1, forward strand.
TGGCCTTGAGCTGGTGGCAATGACCAGCACCATGGTCGTGGCCCTCGAACCTCAGGAAACGACGACGTTGGTCGGTCATCTTCGACCAGCCGACGTCAAAAACGTGGACCGCTTGGTAGAACTGTTGACGAAAGAACCAACGAGGTTGCCCGGCCTGAAAGTCGTCGGACCGCCGCCGGACGCCAAGAGCGACGAAGCGTGGGTGACGTTCCAAGCGCGCGGCCAGGTCGGTGACTGGCTCGCAAAGCTGTGGACGCGCGCTGAGGGAAACAAGTAAATGCTGCCGTTCTTCAACGGCGCGGTGAAGGCACGAGGCGGTCCGCCATGGTTGCTTGTACGAGATTGGTCGTCATCGCCGCCGCAGTGGTCGGTCTGGCCAGCGGAGTCGCGATCCGGGCGTCGGACGACCCCATCCGAACCTTTTCGATTGTGGCTTATGATCCGGTCGCCAAAGAATGGGGAGTGGCAGTGGCGTCCAAGTATCTGGCGGTCGGCGCCGTCGTACCGTGGGCGAAGGCCGGCGTCGGTGCCGTTGCCACGCAGAGCTACGCCAACGTGTCGTTTGGTCCCAACGGTCTCGAGTTGATGGCGAAAAACCGCTCCGCCACGGAAACGCTGCGCTTGCTCATCGACGCGGACCCTGGCGCGCCGCTGCGGCAAGTCGGTATGGTCGGTCCCCACGGCGACGCCACGTCGTTCACAGGTAACAAGTGCAATCCGTGGGCCGGCGGGATCGTCGGCAAGCATTATGCCTGCCAAGGCAATCTGTTGGCCGGCGAAGCGGTCGTCGAAGCCATGGCCACGACTTTTGAGAGCTCCAAGGGGCCTCTGGCCTGGAAACTGATGCACGCTCTCGACGCCGGCGACAAGGCGGGGGGAGACAAGCGCGGCAAACAGTCGGCGGCACTCCTGGTGGTTCGCGCCAAAGGCGGCCTTGGCGGCTTAAACGATCGTTACCTCGACTATCGCGTCGATGATCATCCCGACCCGGTGCCGGAGCTGGCTCGAATCCTCGCTTTGCGGGTCAAGCGTCCCGGCAGCTGACGATCCCCTGAGGACGCGGCCATGAAACGCCCTACCAGCGGCGGCGGTTGGGCCGCCATTGCCTACACGCTTCGCATGGCACGTCGCGTCGGTTGGCGCCGGCTCTGGCGAGCGCTTTCAGCCAAGAACGCCTGCAAGACCTGCGCCTTGGGCATGGGCGGCCAACTCGGCGGTATGCGCAATGAGAGTGGCCGCTGGCCCGAAGTCTGCAAAAAGTCGCTCCAGGCCATGGTCGCCGACATGCAAGCGGGGCTGCGCCCTGAGTTCTTTCGACGCTACAGCATCGCCCACTTGCAAACGCTCTCGCCGCGCGAACTCGAATGGTGCGGCCGCTTGACACAACCACTCTACTCCGGACCAAACGATACCCACTACCGTCCGATCACGTGGGACGAAGCCCTCAGCAAAGTTGTTGCGGCGCTCAAGGCCAGCGGTCCTCATCGAACCTTCTTTTACGCGAGCGGTCGTTCGTCCAACGAAGCCGGCTTCCTGTTCCAGCTCCTGGCTCGGTTATTCGGCACGAACTTCGTCAACAATTGCTCGTACTACTGCCACCAAGCCAGCGGCGTCGGTCTCGGCCAGGCGCTAGGCACCGGCACAGCCACCGT
>JANWVS010000543.1 GCA_025056835.1 Gemmataceae bacterium
CGGCTCGCCGAAGTGGCAGGTCTCGTAGTCGACCAGCGTGAAGCCGTGGCCGTGGATGAGCAGGTTCTTGGGAGTGTAGTCGCCGTGGCAGAGTGCTTCGGTCCGCGTCAACATTTCGTCAACGAGGACTTGCAAGGCGGCCGCAACTTCGGGGCGCCGCCCCTGCACCCGCTGATAAAAAGGCTCGATGCGCAATTGCAGGAAAGCCGAGCGCTCAGCAAACCCCTCGAAGCGCTCACGCAGGCGGCTCGAAGCTTCGTGCATCATACCGAGCACGCGACCGGTGCGTTCACCCAAGGCCGGGTCGATGATCCCGGCCAGCAGCGCCTCTTTCCACACCGCGGCAGGCGGAGCGTGGCTCATCGCATAGGCAAAATGGTCGCGATCAACGTGCAGTACGGAGGGCACAGTCAACGGCGGCAACAAATCGGCCAGGGCCTGCATCACGGCTACTTCCCGGTGGATGCGCGTCACATCGCTGAACCAGGCGTCGCGAGTGCGCAATTGCGGCCGCGATTGTTTGAGAACGAATCGTTTCCCACCGTTCTCGACGCGAAACACGACGTTCGATACGCCGCCGGCGAGCGGCACAATCGTCACCGGACCGGGACCGACCCAGCCGCGATCGCGGAGATAACTTTCGGCGTTAGCAGCAGTGATCTCGAACATCGTCGAGGGCATTGTATCGCGGACAAACGGCGGGGCGCGGCCTGCCGCGCCGGCGTTCATCGTTTTTTTATGTCAACAGCGCCGGCCTTTCGGTTACAACAGACAACATGGACTTTCTGCTTGCCGTGGAAGGGCCAGAGCAAGGGCGACGCTATCCGCTGACGGAAGACGCCGCGGTGCTTGGCCGACAACACGATTCAACGATCTGCCTGGTGGGACGGGCGGTCAGCCGGCACCACGCCCGCCTGTTGCGGCGGAACGACGCGTGGTACGTGGAAGACCTCGACAGCAGTAACGGCACGTATGTCAACGCCGAGCGACTGCCGCCGCGCACGCTCACGCCGTTGACCGAACGCGATACCTTGCAGATCGGTCCTTACGTCTTCAGCCTGCGACAAACGGCCACGGTGCTGCCGCTGTCGGAGCCGGACCTCATCATCCGCGAGACGGTAAATGCCGCCACGGTCCACGCCGACTTACTCGGTGCCGATCCGTCGGCCAAGTTGCGGGTTGTCCTCGACATCACGCACCATTTGGCGCGGTCGCTGGATGTCGACGAACTGCTTGGCAAATTGCTCGACCGACTGATGGAGCTGTTCCCCCAAGCCGATCGCGCCTTGGCGATTCTGGTTGACGGGGAGCAGTTGCTGCCTCGCGCCCATCGAGCGCGTCGGCCGCTCAACGACGGGTTTCCGTTCAGCCGCACGGTGGTCCGCCGGGCGTTGGCCGAAGGTGTGGGGCTGATCAGCGACGACGTGAAAAAGGATCAGCGATTCAAGAGCAGCGAGACTTTGTCGGGGCTGGAATTACGGTCGGTGATGTGCGTGCCGATGATTACCGTCGATGGGCGTCGCTTGGGGGTGCTGCAATTGGACCGCAGCGGCAAGGGGCACTCGTTCACCGTGGCGGACCTTCATCTGGCGACGACCATCGCCTTGCAAGCTACCGTCGTTCTGGAAAACGCTGCTCTCCACGCCGAGCGGCTGCACCAGGAACGTTTGCGACAAGAGCTAGCTCTGGCCCGCGACATTCAGCAAAGCTACCTCCCCGATGAAGTGGAAGGGTTCGCCGAAGGGGAGTTTGAGATATTTGGCCGAGTGTACCCGGCCCGCCATGTCGCCGGCGATTATTACGACTATTTCAAGACCGCGGACGGCAAACTGGCGTTTTTCATCGGCGATGTTTCGGGCAAGGGGATGCCGGCGGCGCTGTTTTTGGGAGTGGTCCGCACCTTGGCGCGCCACTTGGCCAAGAAAGGCGCCGGTCCCGCGGCGACCCTGGCAGCCCTCGACCGCGAACTAGCTGACGATAACCCGGCGTGCCTGTTCGTGACGATGGCGCATGGAGTGTACGAGCCGGCAAGCGGGGACGTGATGATCGCCGTGGCGGGACATCCCCGGCCGATGATTCGCCGCGCCGATGGTGTTGTCGAGTCGTTGCCGAATTGTTCGGGCCGCTTGTTGGGCTACGCCGACGCGGAGCTGCGGTTAACGGACCACCGGCTGTCCCTGGGCCGCGGCGACTTGCTGGCCTTATTCACGGACGGCATCAGCGAGGCTCGAGCTGCCAATGGCGAATTATTCGGCGCTGCCCGCTTGCCGGCCACGCTCGCCGCCCTGCCGACCGCGATGCCTTTGCCGGAAGCCGCCGGCCGCGTCAAACACGAACTGGACCGGTTCACCGCCGGCCTGGACCAGCGCGACGACGTGACCCTGCTCTTGCTGCGGCGTAAGGTCGCGTAGCACGATCCCGCAGCGAGACGGCGCCTTATTCGCAATACTCCAGGGCGGTCAGTGCGTAGAGACGAGCTACCCGCACGAGGTCCGGAATCGAGACCCATTCGTCAAGGGTGTGAGCGCCGCC
>JANWVS010000544.1 GCA_025056835.1 Gemmataceae bacterium
CAGCAATACCATGCCGCTGGCGGCCTCGATTTGCAGGAAACGTACCAAAGGCCGCATCCATCGTTCGACCAACGCCTGGGGTAAACGATTCGGCGAGACGGGACGGGTGGCGACGGCATCATGCTCGTTCATGAACTCCCTTTCTTTGCAGTCCGGCAGGGTGGATTGTAGTTAAAGCCCAGGGCAAGGACAGAACGGCGTCGCGCGTGGTCGCGGTCGCCAGGACAACGTACAGTAACAGCACATGCGAATTGCGAGCCTCGACCGCGGATACCGCCATGTCGTCTCATTACATCCCGCACATGAAAATTCCGACGCTGGTGTTTCCCACCAGCGCCCAAGCCTCGCGCCACGTTGCCCTGATGATCGAAAGCCTGATTCGCCAGAACAACTCAGCCAACCGTCCGACGGTCTTGGGGCTGGCGACCGGTTCGACCCCGGTGGGCCTCTATCGCGAACTGATACGCTTGCACCGCGAAGCGGGGTTGGATTTCTCCCGCGTCGTGACCTTCAACCTCGATGAATACTATCCGATGGCTCCGGACGATGACCATAGCTATCATCGCTGGATGCACGAGACCTTTTTTAAGCACGTCAACATCCAGCCGCACAACATCCACATCCCCGACGGACTGACGCCGACCTCGGAGATCGAGGAATACTGTTCTCGCTACGAGCAGATGATTCGCCGGGCGGGCGGGATCGACTTGCAAATCCTCGGCATCGGCCGGTCGGGCCACATCGGCTTCAACGAACCGGGATCGATGCGGCACAGTCGCACGCGGGTCGTGACTCTCGATCCGGTTACACGGCGCGACGCCGCTGCCGATTTCTTCGGCGAAGAAAACGTTCCCCACCAGGCCATCACCATGGGAGTGGGCACCATTCTGGAGGCGCGGAAAATTGTCATCATGGCGTTCGGGGAACACAAGGCGGCAATCGTGCGCCGCGCCGTCGAGGAAGACGTCACCGATGCCGTCAGTGCCAGTTTCTTGCAAAAACATCACGACACAACCTTCATCCTGGATCAAGCCGCGGCGGGGCATTTGACGCCGATCCGTCGGCCGTGGGTGATGGGTTCGGTGCGGTGGACACCCGCCTTGATTCGCCGCGCCGTCATCTGGCTGAGCTTGACGGTCAACAAGGGCCTGTTGAAATTGTCGGACGACGATTTTCGCGAACACGAGCTGTACGAATTGCTTCGCGAGCACGGCCCGGCACACCGCATTGGCCGCCGGGTCTTCGACCAAATGATGCAGACGATTTGCCACGACCCCGGCGCTTGCACCGGCACGGACCATCGCGACGACCTGGTCAGCGCAGCCCTCGAACGCAGCGACACCGGCCACGCCGAGATGACCGTCGATCGGGAGAAACCCAAGACCGCCGCCAACTCCGGCCCCTCGACCATTTTGGTCTTCAGCCCGCACCCAGACGACGATGTCATCTCCATGGGAGGCACGATCATCCGCATGGTCGAGCTGGGTCACAAGGTGCACATCGCTTACATGACGAGCGGCAACATCGCGGTCTTTGATCACGATGCCTGGCGTTTTACCGACTTCGTTTGTTCCTTCAACGATCTGTTCCATATCGACAAGGAACATTCGCAGGCGGTCAAGGAGCGCGTCCGCCATTTTTTGACCACGAAAAAACCCGGTCAACCCGATTCGGAGGATGTGCTCAACATCAAGAAGCTGATCCGCGAAACCGAGGCTCGGGCCGGCGCCTTGGCGGCCGGTGTGCCTCCCGAACAGCTTGTGTTCATGGACCTGCGTTTTTATCGCACCGGCACCATCGCCAAGGCACCGATCCATCCGCAAGACATCCAAGACATCGTCAACTTGTTCCAGCGCCTTCAGCCGCACCAAATTTACGTAGCGGGGGAGATGTCCGATCCCCACGGAACGCACCGGATGTGTGCCAACGCCATCTTCGAGGCCGTCCGCCGCGTTCGCGCCGAGGGGCAGCGCTTCGAAGTGTGGCTGTATCGCGGTGCTTGGGAAGAATGGGAGCCGCACGAAATCGAACGCGTCGTACCGCTGTCACCGGCCGACCTCGAACGGAAAAAGAGCGCCATTTTCCGCCATCAATCGCAGAAAGATAAAGCGATGTTTCCCGGCGGCAGCGATCGCCGCGAGTTCTGGCAACGGGCCGAAGACCGCAACCGCAACACGGCGCGCCTGTACGACCAACTTGGCCTGCCGGAGTTCTATGCGTTGGAAGGGTTCGTGCAGTGGCGCGAATGAAAGGCCTCGGACATGGCCAGCGCGCGGCGCAGCATGCAGGCCGTCGCCGTGGTCCGGAGTGGGTCCGCCGCTTGCCGCCTGCACGACGGCCGTCGCGCCGCAATACGGCAAACAAGTCAGGATTTCGTGTCCGCAACGGAGTCAAGCTGGGAAACCCAAGACAAGTTTTCGGCGCCGCGATGGCCGACGGCCGAGTGCGGCGCGGAGCACGACATCGCCAACTTGACCGAATCGACCCGACTTGCCCGCGATTCCCATCACGGTGCCCGATTCGTC
>JANWVS010000545.1 GCA_025056835.1 Gemmataceae bacterium
GTCCAGGACGGCAGCACGGCGGCCAAGGCGGCCCGCGCTTCACGCAAGCGGCGCAGGACCGGCTCGCGCACCTCCACAACGTCGGTAAACGCCCGATCCTGTCGGGAGCTTTGCAGGTAGCCTGCCAAGGCGTAGTAGTCCCGTGTCGAGACGGCGTCAAACTTATGATCGTGACAACGGGCACAGGCAACGGTCAAGCCCAGGAAAGTCTTGCCAAACACGTCGAGTTGATTGTCAATCCGATCCGCCTGGTCGGCGCGGGAATCCACCGGCGAGTGCTTGGCTTCGCCGAGCCACCAGAACCCCGTGCCGACGATCGACTCGTTGGTGATGGTGCCGGCGGCTTTGTCGTGCCGCAGGCGCGGTTGGACAAGGAGGTCGCCGGCGATGTGCTCCTTGACGAATTGATCGTAGGGTACATCGTCGTTGATGGCCCGTATGACGTAGTCCCGGTATTTCCATGCCTCGGGAATCTCGAAGTCAAACTCGTGGCCGTAGGTTTCCGCATACCTCACGAGGTCGAGCCAATGGCGGGCCCAACGTTCGCCGAAGTGGTGTGATTGGAGCAATCGGTCGACAACTCGGCCAAGCGCTTCTCGACGCGGACGCCCGTTGCAGTCGGCGACAAAACGTTCGACATCCTCCGGCGGCGGCGGCAAACCGATCAGGTCGAAGTAGACGCGGCGCAAGAGAGTTCGCGGGTCGGCCGGCGGGGCCGGCGTTAGCCCGGCGGCTTCGAGCTTGCTGAGGATAAAGGCATCGACCGGCGTTTGGATCCAAGCCGCGTTCCTGACGGCAGGTGGCGGCGCCGACCGCAAGGGCCTCAACGACCAATGGCCGCGCCGTGACTCAAGGTCGAATTCCTTGGCGGCAGCGAGCTTTAGATTCCTGGCATCGTCTGGCCACGGCACACCCATTTCCACCCAGCGAGTCAAGTCGGCGATGACCTCGGCCGGCAGCTTCCCGCGCGGCGGCATGCGTAGCTCAGGGTCGTCGTAACCGATGGCTTTCAACAACAGACTTTTGGTCGGCGTCGTCAACATAACGGCAGGGCCGCTGTCGCCGCCTAGCAGCACGGCCGCACGACTGTCGAGCCGCAGCCGGCCTTTTTGTTTTTCGGGACCATGACACTTCCAACAGTGCTCAGCGAGAGCGGGACGGATACGTCGTTCAAAGAACTCTACAGCCGACGGATCCTGCGAATGCACCGTTCCCGTCCCGACTAGCACGAAACCAAGAGACCAGAGAAACGTCGAACGCATAATTGCGAGTCTCGATGACGAACTATGCGGCCTCAGCCGAGGGGGCAGTGCTTATTGTAAATCAGCCGGCGTCGGCGAGGAAGTCGGCGAGGCGCCGTTGCGGCCGACTGAGAGGGAAGTTAACTAGCTCAGCTGGCCTCACCCAGCGGCCGCGACGGTAAAGTCCGGAGCGAAATCGTCCGCCGCGATGGCGGGCTTCCAAACACGTGAGCGCGACGCGGAAGCGCGTGACCCCGTAGCGAATTGTGGCGACCTCGTGCTGCAATACAGCGCGCAAGCCTAGTTCTTCGAGTAAGAGACATGCCGCGGCCTCTACCGTCTCGTTCGGAGCGATCGCTCGGCGCGGCAATTCCCACAGGCCGCCCCACCGACCTTGCTGGGGGCGCTGCACTAACAACACGCGATCGGCGCGTCGCAGAGCAAGAGCCACCTCCTGGGTGTTCTCCAGCCGCAGCCGCGGCCCTCGGGGGGGTATGTCGTTCTCAATGCCCAGACAACGCGCTGCGCAGTGGCTTTGCAATGGACAAAGGTGGCACCGAGGGGAGGTTGCGGTGCAAACTAAGGCCCCAAGTTCCATGAGAGCTTGGTTGAAATCGCCGGGGCGGTGCCGTGAGACGAGCGTCGCTGCCAAGTCCCACAGCCGTTTCTCAGTTGCCGCCGCCCGCGATGCGCCCCGGAGGCCTGCGAGCCGGCAAAGCACGCGGCGGCTATTGGCTTCGACAATGGGCACCGGCCGACCGAACGCCTGTGAAAGGATGGCGTTGACCGTGTATCGGCCCAGGCCCGGCAGACGTCTCAAGTCGTCCGGCTGGTTCGGCAGAACACCACCATGCAGGTCGCAGACCTGGCGCGCGGCGGCGTGCAACGACCGAGCACGGCGATAGTAACCCAGTCCTTCCCACAAACGGAGTACGTCCTGCTCGTTCGCCGCGGCCAAAGCCTGAATGGTTGGGAAGGCTTGCAAAAATCGCCGAAAGTACGGAATGACGGTCGCCACCTGGGTTTGCTGGAGCATGACTTCGCTGACCCAAACGGCATACGGATCGGCGCTGCCGCGCCAGGGTAGCTTTCGTGCGTGACGATCAAACCACGAGAGCAACCGCCGACGTACCGACTGCACGGCCAGACAGTTCGGAGCAACGGCAGGTCGAGACAGGGCCAGCATCAGCGTTGACGCCGAGCGTACTTGGCCAACAACGACTCGGCAGCTTTGGAAGCCGAGACGGCGGGAGCCTTCGTGTCCGGTTT
>JANWVS010000546.1 GCA_025056835.1 Gemmataceae bacterium
AGCGACCGTCCGCGTCGAGCGGCGATTTTTCTCGAAATCCCTTGACGATGCTGGTGGAATACGTCTCAATATATAGGTAGGGAAGAGTTGGGGGGAGTTGGTGCCGATAAAGGCGGGGTGATGGTCCGCCAGGCCCAGAGATCGGGCTAAAGGGAGGAAAGGCAATGGCGAAGTGGACCTTGGCGGCGGCGATTGTGACAGGATTATTTGCGCTCGCAGTGGCAGAAACGACGTTGGCACAAAGCTCCCCGCTGAAGCCGCCGCGCGTTTTTCGGCCGCTGCCGCCCGGGAAGCCCTTGACGCCGTTGGACAACACCAACGGTGGATTCAACGGGGGCAACAACATGCTCGGTGGTAACAATCAGGGAAACCAGGGAAACCAGGGTAATCAAGGAAACCAGGGTAATCAAGGAAATCAAGGAAACCAAGGAGGGTTCCAAGGATTCCAAGGTGGTTTTCAGGGGGGATTCCAAGGCGGTTTTCAAGGCGGTGGGTTTCAGGGAGGCGGCCAACAAGGCTTCGGTCCTCAATTTAACGGCAACATGACGACGCTGTCAAACGTGACGACGTACTTGGGCAATCAAGGAGGCTATCCGCCGATCTTTCAATTTCTTGGCTTAGGCTTTCAAGGTGGCTTCCAGGGGTTCGGCGGCGGTTTCCAGGGCTTTGGTGGCGGCTTCCAAGGTTTCGGCGGTGGCTTCCAGGGGTTCGGGGGGTTCCAAGGATTCGGCGGCGGCTTCCAAGGTTTTGGCGGTGGCTTTGGTGGTTTCGGCGGCGGCTTCGGTGGTTTCGGCGGGTTCGGGGGCTTTGGCGGCTTCGGCGGCTTCGGTGGAAAAGGTGGCGGCTTTGGCGGCTTCGGTGGGTTTACCGGCTTCCAAGGCGGCTTTCGTTCCCGCTACGGCATCTAGCCCCAAACGTTGCGAAAACGAACGACACAATCTCCCGGGCTGACAGTCCCCGAGCGGATTGTCAGCCTTTTCTCGTTGACAGTTCGAGCGTTTCCGATGAGCCGCCTCGGCTTCTCAGCCACACTGCTGTTCATGCCGTTGCTGCTTGCGGACCGGGCGATGGGTCAATCGCCGCCACCTGCGCAGATCGACATTATCGTCAAGGAAGCGTTGAAATTCTGGAAGGCGCCTGGACTCGCCATCGCCATCGTTTACGACGGCCGCATTGCTTATTTGCAAGGTTACGGCGTCAGGGAACTTGGCAAAGCTGATGCGGTCACCGCCGACACGGTTTTTCCGTTGGCAAGTTGCTCGAAGCCGTTAACAGCGACGCTCTTGGCCATGTTGGTTGATGACCGGACGCTCAACTGGGATGATCCGGTCCGAAAGCATTTGCCCTGGTTTAAGTTGGCCGATCCGCTCGCCGACCGTAACGTCACGGTGCGCGACTTGCTTTGTCATCGCACCGGATTGGGCAAACATGACGCTCTTTGGTATCGCTCGCCGTTGCCCATGGAAGAGCGCGTTCGCCGCTTGGCTTTTCTGGAGTTGAGCCATCCGTTCCGGACAACGTTTGAATACCAAGCCGTGGCTTTTGGGGCGGCGGGGTTAGCGGGGGCCGCTGCCGCCAAGTCCACATGGCACGATCTCATCCGCCAGCGCTTGTTTGTTCCTTTGGAGATGCGTTCCGCCAGCCCTGTTTTTCCCGGACCGGCGCCGGCGAACTGTGCCAGTCCGCATCGCCGCAACGCCTCGGGCAGCATCGAGGTCATCGACCGCTACCCCTTGGATCAGCCCGATCCCGCCGGCTCCATTCACGCGAGCGCGCGAGATCTGGCTAAATTCCTGCGCTTGCAATTAGACGACGGTCTCTGGCAAGGGAAACCTCTCGTTTCACGCGACAATCTCCGCGAGACCCACGAGCCGCACAGCTTGATCCGCGGGGACGATTTCATCCGGGCCCTTAACCCGTTCTCGCACGTTTTTACCTACGGCCTGGGATGGTTCGGTCAAGATTATCGCGGTCGTTGGGTCTTGCTCCACGGCGGCCAAATCGCCGGCTTCCGTGCCCAACTGACTCTTGTGCCGGAAGCTCGCTTGGGCATCGCCCTTCTTAACAATTTAGATCGCACATGGATGAATTTCGCCCTCAGCAACACCCTGGTAGATCGCTTCTGTCAACTGCCGGCCAAGGACTGGAACGAACATTGCTTCGCCCTGGCCCAACTTAGTGAACGACTCGAAGAAGCTCGCGTCAAAAAGCTGTATGCCGACCGCCGCGACATCAAGCCATCGGTCCCTTTGGCTGCCTATGTCGGCACCTACGCCGATCCCGCCTACGGCTCGTGCATCATCTCGCTGGAGAAAGATCGGCTCCACTGGCAATGGCACAATCTTCGTTCGCCGCTGGAACATTTTGAGGCCGACACCTTTTCCGGCACGGCCGAACCAGTAGATCATTTCCTGTTCACCTTTGTGGTCAACGACCAAGGGCAGGTGACTGGCCTGCGCGCCATGGACCGATTATTTCATCGACAGCGTTAGGTCGCATTACCGTG
>JANWVS010000547.1 GCA_025056835.1 Gemmataceae bacterium
CAAATCGCGGTTGCCTACTGGGTTTTTCTCAAGTTCGTCGGCTCATTCGATGCTACCAGCTGACGGCTCGATCCGCAAGCGCTGGCGCAGGGGCAGACGCTTATTCAACGCCCAATTGCATGAGACATTTCTCGTGGCTGATTTGGACCGGTTTCAGCACCGCTGTCGCCGGCGAAGTTGAATCGTGTTGTGCAAGGCTTGGCGAGCCTCCGTCAGAAAGGTTCGCACAGCAGGTTCGCGATAATCGGCATAGGTCCACGGCCAGACGTGGAATTCGTTTGCTTGAAAGCGGAGCGTTACCTCCGCGTAAACCCCGTGGCGAAGGTAAATGCGATGGGCTTGGTCTTTGGTTGTCGCCAGCAGAAACTTTCCTAGTTGAAGCATGCCCGGATCGAGATTGAGCGGTCGTAATTCAGCAAACCGACGACTCGCGGCTAATTCAAATTCCAGGCCCATGGTTCGGTTCTTGATCTCGGGTAGTGCTTCGAAAGCGATCAGCTCAGCGAATACGATCAAACGTTTTTTCAAACCTAGGCCCATCGTGGACGCATAATACGCGGTGTGATCGAAATCGTAATCGGGTGAAACGCGCTCGATAGGGCCGTAAATGTGAGACAGCTGCTCTTGCGCCCAATCCAAAGCAAGCTGATGGCGGCTAAACGCCGCGACGACAAGCCTTGACACATCGGATTGGCGACTTTTGACCATAAGGCTACTGTAGCCCAGCGACCATCCGCAGTCCGTCGCCGGCCAATTGAAAGGCACGATGCGTCAGATCGCCACGGATGGCTTCCGATTTGTGCGGCAGCGAGTTCGGTTCAAGTCGTGTCGAATTTGTCGATCGAAACGACTGGAGACACTGGGAAAAGTGAGAAGATAGAGAAAACTTATCTCGCAAACACTCGCCATCCGGGGGTATGGTGGGACGAACCAGCCGGCTTGGCCCTCCCGCGGGGCCTTATCGGCCTTGGAGTTTCGCCATGACTGACGTTGCTCCCGAACGTCGGCGCGTTTTGTTGGCAGCGGGTGCGGATCGCTTGACAGACCTGCGCGCCTTGTTTACTGACGACCGCCTCGCCACCTGGGACGCCCTTGTCGCCGACAGTCTATCGCATGCCCGTTTCATTGTTCAACATCATCCTTGCGATTTGCTGCTGGTCAGCAGTGACATGTTGGGCGAAGAGCATCGCTCGGGCTTAAACTGGTTGATTTTTCAAAGCCAAGCGCCGATGTTGATGCTCGCCGACGATCAACCCGGTCCGTACGCTCGGGCCTTCGAAATGGGTTTCGACATCACCTTGCCTATGCACCTGGCCCTTGCCGATCCAGCCTTGCTCGACGTCGCCATGAATCAAGCCGTGCACGCCTGGCAGCGCCTCAAGCAGCACGATCGCACCAAGTTGCAATTGGCCGAGACCCAGCGACATGTCGACCGTCTCATTCAACTGATCTGGCGAATGACGCCGCGCCACGACGAACACTGGTATCCGCAGCGGCACGTGCTCGAACGTTTGAGTGAGGAAGTTGCTCGTTGTCAGCGGTATCGCGTGCCCCTGTCGATTGCGATTGGCGAAGTGGCGACGGCAGCAGAGTTCGATCAAACCGTGATGGAATGGTCGGCGACGGAAATTGTTCGAGCAAAGCGACGCTGCGACATCGTCGGCCAATACGGTCCCAACGGGTTTTTGTTGATCATGGTTCATACCCTAAAACCGGGCGGTGTCGCGTGCTGTCAACGTTTGCAACAATTCCTCGAGCATCCTCGGGAGAACGAACCGCCAACAACCCCCGTGCGCACTTATTTCGGTCTCGCCAGCGCCCCGACCGAGAACCTATCGGTGCAAAAGCTTCTCCACCACGCCGAACAGAATCTCGATTTAGCTCGCCGCCCGGACGGTTCGCGAATCGTCGCGAATTGACGTCCGCCCAAACGCCTTCTATCGGCGGACACCGACGCGAGCCACATGGCCCTTGGTGCGTAAGATCAGGTCATTGCCGGCCACAGCCGGCGAGGCCATCGTATCTTCGCCGAGTTCGCCGCCGCCGATGACCTTGAGTTGACGGTCAGCTTCGATGATCGTTGTTTTCCCCTCCTTGCCAAAGAAATAAACCCGCGACCCGGCGACCAGCGGCGTAGCTCGGAAAGCATCGGCGAGACGTTCTTTCCAGATTTCCTTGCCCGTCTTGGCGTCGACACAAATCGCCACGCCGGCGTTGTTGGCCAGGAAGACGAGATCTTTGCACACGACCGGGCTGGCGGCATCGGGTGTCTGCCCTTGGTACTTCCAAAGGACATGCGTTTCCGTCACGTCGCCGTTACCGCCTGCCTTGATCGCAAACAACGGCCCCTTCATGCCCTGGATCGCGTAGACGGTGTCGCCGGCCAACGTCGGCCCGGAAATGACACGATTGCCCGTGAAGATGCCGCAATGCCACAACCGCTTCCCCGTTGAGGGATCATAGGCATCCAGCACATTACCACCAAAGATGATCAACTCGCTCC
>JANWVS010000548.1 GCA_025056835.1 Gemmataceae bacterium
CGCGCCCCAGGCGAACGGCCCAGGCCAAGGCGTGACCATCGCCCGCCCAAGACGATGACCGACCCAGCGGCGCGTATAATCCTGGGGAGAGCAGTTGCCCACAGGACAACGAGAGCCTGCCATGTCCCATACGCCAAGTTCGGAGCCGCGCCCGCTCCGGCCCAGGCTGCGTGAGTTGATCGAGGGCGGACCGCGGCGGTTGCTGTTCGTCTGGACGGTCCTACTCGTCATGGGAACGCTCGTTTACTTTTTCGCCGTGCCGGAGATGCGTGCCTACTACCATTCCTGGCGGGCGGAGCGGGCCTTGGCGGCCTACGACGACGCCTTGGCTCGCCGGCATTTCGAGCAATGCTTGAAGATCTGGAAGGACAGCCCCCAACTCCATTTCCGGGCAGCCCGGGCCTGCTGGCGCGACGGCGATTTCGAAAGCGCCAACCGCCACCTGAGCCGAGCCGTGCGCTTGGGTTGGCCGCGCGATGCTGCCGAATTGGAATACGCGTTTATCCAAGCTCAGGATCTCCTGACCTGGGACCTGGAAATAAGCCTGCGCAAGTCTCTGCAACAATTAGACCAGCTCGACGATCGCGACACCAACGTCGCTGCCCGCGAAGCGCTGGCGCATGGCTACCTTAAATTGTTCCGGCTGGCGGACGCGGAGGCGATGACCCAGGCCGCGGTCGCGCTCGACGAGGCCAATTGGCGATTGTGGAGCTTGCTTGGCGTCGTCCTCGTCGAGGCTAAGAATCCGACCAAGGCCATCGAAGCCCTGGAACGCTCGGCACGGCTGCGTCCCGACCAGCCGATGGTCCATTATTGGCTGGCCGCCGCGCAGGTCGCGTTGGGCAACGGCGCCCAGGCTTTGGCACATTTGGAGAAAGTCCGCCGCGACGATGCGAAGCTGTGGGAAATTGACCAATTGACCGCCCGAGCATACTATCTGCAACGCCGATGGGCCGAGGCGCGGGGCGCTTCGGAAGCAGCCTTGCAGCGCGGCGGCGACCAAGAAGGCCCCGTACTCGCCTGGCGCGGCTTGATCGCTCTGGAAGAAGATGGCCCGGCGGCCGCAACGACGTGGCTCGAACGAGCGGAGTCTCTCGCCCCGAATCATCCGGAGGTGCTCGACGCCCTCGAGGAATGGGCCAAGCGGCAGTCCGAGGCCGGCCGACTCGCCGACGCACAAAACCGCCGGGCACGGTATCGCCAGGCCGTCGGCCGATTGGCCGAATTGCACCGACACTTGAACGACCTTCTCCAGCAGTCCAACGCCGACCCGCCCCGCCGACGGAACCTGCTCTACGACATGGGCCAGACGCTTTTTCAGATCGGGCAAGACCAGGCGGCAGCCCGCACGCTGACGATGGTGACGCGCGACTTTGTCGATTTTCGGCCGGCGCACGAAGCCCTGGAGCAGTATTACCGTCGCATCGGCGATCCGTTCAACGCCGCCTCCCACGCCGCGGCAGCCAAGAAAGCGAAGAAGTCATGAAACAGCTCGTCATTCTCGTGCGGCCTTTTCGTGCCGAAGCGGTGTTGAAGGCGATCAGCGGCCTGGACGTCAATGCCTGCCTCGTTCAGGAAGCCAAAGGATACAGCCGCCAGAAAAACTACCTCGAGCGCTACCTTGGCAGCGAATACAGCATGGCGTTTCTGCCGAAGGTGGAAATCAGCGTCTGGGTCAGCGATCAACGCTGGAAGGAAGTTGCGGAAAAGGTCGTGCGTGCCGCCCGCACCGGCCGTATCGGCGACGGCAAGGTCTTCGTCCTCGACGTCGCCTGGCCCGGGGCCATGGAGTTCTAATCACGTGCTCAAGACTTCCACCGCCAGCCGCCGCGGCAGCAACTCGATTTCCAGTTCGCGGACGTTGTCTTCCGGCTTACAGAAAAACTCGCCGTCGAGGTGGACGATCAACGGAGCGGCGCTGGTCAACGACAGGCGGCGGCAGTGCCCTAGGCGCACCTGGGGGTGATGCTGCGGAGGTCCGAACCAGGCCAAGCGCGGCAAGAACCACAGCACCTGCCAGCGCGATAGTTGTTGCGCGTGAACGTAGTCGAACCAACCGTCCTCCAGGGAAGCGTGAGGCGCCATTGTGAAGCCGCCCTCGCGTTGCCCCAAAAGGACACTGAGCATCAACGTCGCGCTTTCCATGGGCGGAGCGTCGTCCAGCCGAATCGTCATGGTCGGGCAGCCGTAACGCCGCCACAAGGCCCGCAACGTTGCCAGACCATACAGGGCCATGCCTTGTAACCAGCGGATACGGCGCGATTCCAAGGTGACGGCCCCGTTAAGCCCGAGACCCAGGCAGCAGACAAAATACTTCTCGCGGCCATCCGGACTGCGCACCCGGCCGACATCGGCGGTCACGGCAGACACTCCTGGCGGCCGACCGATCCGCTGTGCCGTCGCCCGCACGCTATGGGCATAGTCGTTGGCCGAGCCGATCGGATAGATTCCGAAGCGCACGTCGGGACGGCCGGCGCGGAGCAGGCCATTGGCGACTTCGTG
>JANWVS010000549.1 GCA_025056835.1 Gemmataceae bacterium
GATTTGCCGCATCATCTGATCGCGTCGTTCAAGGCCACGCTCGAAGAGACCCGTCAAGCCCGGTTGCTGCTTCACGTGGTCGATGCGAGCAGTCCCCTGGCCGAGGAACAAATCGCTGCCGTCCAGGCCGTGCTCAAGGAGATCGACTGCGATCGCAAACCCGCGCTGTTGGTGTTCAATAAGGTCGACCGCGTCACCGATCTATCGCGGCTGCACGTCTTACAAAAAAACTACCCGCGGGCCGTGCCGATCAGTGCCGCACGCCGCCAGGGATTGGACATCCTCCAAGACGCCGTCATCGAGATGCTCAGTGCCGACTTCGCTAATGCGACCGTCAATGTCCCGGCGGGCAACGGCAAGGTGCTGGCCTATCTCGCGGCTCACGCCGAGATTTATCGCCAGGAATTCCACGATAATCGCATCGTCGTGCATTGTTACCTGCCGCGCCATCTCGTCCATCACATCCGCGAGCCGGACGTCCACATCGCCTTGGCGGACGCGCCAATCACCGACGTGACGCACACACGCACGCGGACCGCTGCCGTCAACGCGGACCGGGCGGCACGTACTTCTTGAGCCAACCGAAGACCTCGCGGTGCCAATGCTGGCTGTTGCGCGGCTTGAGGACCCAGTGCCCTTCATCCGGAAAATTCACCAACCGCGACGGCACGCCCTGCCGCTGTAATGTCGTGAAGAGTTGAATGCCTTCGCTGACCGGGACACGAAAGTCGAGGTCGTTGTGGATAATGAGCATCGGCGTTTTGAATTTGCCGAGATTGGCTGCCCGGCGATGCGGCGAATGCTTTTCATAGCTTTCGCGGTTCTTGCCCCAGGGCGGACCGCCGTGCTCCCATTCGTCGAACCATAGTTCTTCGGTCGTGGCGTACATGCTGTCGAAGTTCCAGATGCCGCAATGGCAGATGAGGGTCTTAAACTTATCGGTGTTGACGGCGAACCAGTTGATCATGTAGCCACCGAACGAGGCGCCGGCAGCGGCCAGGCGCTGGTGGTCAATCCAGGGCTGCTTTTCGAGATAAGCGAGACCGGCCATCAAGTCTTCGTAACATTTGCCGCCCCAATCGCCGCTGATCTCATCGACATACTGTTGCCCGAAGCCGGTGCTGCCGCGCGGATTGGGCAGGGCCACGACATAGCCCTGCGCCGCCCAAACTTGGGCGTTCCAGCGGAAGCTCCAACCGTCTTCCCAGGCGCCCTGCGGGCCGCCATGCACGAGGTACGCCAGCGGCCACTTTTTGTGGGCGTTGAAGCCGGGCGGTTTCAGCAACCACATCTGCATCGGCGTGCCGCCCGCGCCGGCGACGGTGACCGACTCCGGCCTCCCGAGCTCCAACTCTGCCGACAGTTCGGCGTTCGCTTGGCTGGCGTTGAAGACCTGGTAATCGCTCGGATGCTGAACGCTGACGTAGACTTCGTTGGGATGGTGCATCGCCATGCGCGTGAAGGCCATGATCTTGCCATCGCCACTGCGCGACAACGATCCATTGCTGTGTTGGCTGATGAAGGTCAAGCGTGCCTGGCCGCTGCCGTGAAGATCGGCAGCGAAGTAAGAAGTTTTCGCCCGATCTTCGGCAGCGAAATAAATCGTTCGGGAATCCGGCAGCCAAAGGAAAGCGTCGGCCGAACCTTCGAAGTCTTTGGTGATGCTGCGGGCCGGACCCGCGCCGCTCGCCGGCATCACCATAATTTCCCAGCGGTCGGCCTCATGGCCGGGGCGGCGTTGGGCACGGTAGGCCAGCCATTTCCCGTCGGGTGAGAATTGCGGCGCCCCATCCGCCGCCGGGTTTTCCGCCGTCAGGCACTCCCACTTGGTTCGTTGGGTTTCGGTCGCGCCGGCTGGTGCCGCCGACCAAGTCGTGGGCACGCGGCAGATGTCGTAGTTGGTGCTCCAGGCTTCGTCCTTCTCAGGGACGGCCGTGAAGTACAAGTACTTGCCATCCGGACTGAAAGTGAAATCGTCGCCGATCGAGAAGGTCGTCGACGTCGGATAGGCGTCGCGGTCGCCGGGGGTGACGTCGCGCGGCGTACCGGCCTTGCCGTCGACAAAGTCCATCACAAAGAGGTGTTGCCGCTTGTCGTCGACGTACTCATCCCAATGGCGAAAAAAGAGGCGGGTAAACGTTTTCGCCTTGACCGGGCTTTTCGCTTGTTCTTCCATCCGCTTCTTATTGAGGGCGTCGCTTTCAGCAAAGGGCTTGGTGGAATACTCCGGCCACACAGCGGAGACAAAAGCAATTTGTCTACCATCGCGCGACCAGATGCCGGTTGAGGCCCCGGTGCTGAGGGTGGTCAGCTGGACTGGTTCGCCGCCGTCGAAAGGAATGATCCACAGTTGGTTGGTCCCGCTGCGATTGGATTCGAAGAGGATGTACTTGCCGTCGGGACTCCAGCGCGGATGGCGATCGCTTTTCGGCGCGGCCGTCAGCTGTTTGGTTTTGCCGGCTTGTTTGGGGTCGGTGGAGACCAGCCACAGGTTGGTC
>JANWVS010000054.1 GCA_025056835.1 Gemmataceae bacterium
TTGGTCGATCATTCGCCTTATCTGGTGGCGCGAGCTGCGCGACCAATTGCGCGATCGCCGCACGTTGTTCCTGATCGGCGGTCTGCCGTTGTTGCTCTATCCCGTCCTGGGCTATGCGGTTTTGCACTTTGCCTTCAGCTTCCAACAGAAACCGAGCGTAATCGGCGTCGTCGGCGGTGACGAACGAATGTTTCCCTCCCGCGGCTCGGCGGCAAAGGCCCTCGAGCATTTCGCGCCGGCGGCTTGTGCGGCGAGCGGCGCCTCGCTCGATCGCAGCTTGGGCTGCCTGGCATGGGTCGAAACGGTCCAGGCTTTGACCGCCGCGTTCCGTCGTTCAAGCCACGATAAACCCTTGATCGACGGCAACCGGTTTGTGGCGTTCGAGAGCGGTTTCTTAGACGATGCGACGACGATGTCGGTCGATACCCAGCGTTTCAAGATTATTTGGCTGACGGCGGCAGATCCGGAAGCCCTGGCAAGCAGAAAAGTCGACCTCATTCTCCAAGCAGCGCCGAGTTTTCGACTCGCCTTGGCTGCTGAAGAAGCCGGTTTGCGCAGCACGCGGCCGAAGCTAACGATTCTCAGCCGCGGCGACGACGCTGCCCGGTTGGCCGGCCAACGGTTGTGGCCGATCCTGGAGCAATGGAAGCACCACCTGCGCAGCGCGCGGTTGGCGCGACGGGAGATCCACGCCGACTTCGAGAACCCGTTCGACATCGCCGAACCGGCTACGCCCTGGCGCCCGGATCCGTCGCATTTTGACCTGCTGGTTCGCATCTTTCCCTTCATGCTGGTGATGTGGTCGCTGGCCGGTGCCTTGTACCCGGCCGTGGATCTTTGTGCCGGCGAAAAGGAGCGCGGCACCATGGAGACGTTACTGATCACACCGGCGGGACGCGAAGAAATTGTGCTTGGCAAGTTTTTGACCATTTGGTTGTTCAGTGCGGCGTCGGCCGTGTTGAACTTGATCAGTATGGGGTTGACGAGCTGGCAATTCAGCCGGCACTTACCGGCAGGAACGCTGCCGGCAGCGGCGCTGGTCTGGTGTGTGTTGTTGTCGCTGCCGTTGGCCGCGTTGTTCAGTGCCGTCAGCTTGGCCATTGGGGCCTACGCCCGCAGCTCGAAAGAGGGCCAGTATTACTTGATGCCGCTGTTTATCGTCACCATGCCTCTGATCTTCCTGACGCTGGCGCCGGGCGTGGAGTTAAGCCCGTTTTACAGTCTCGTGCCGGTAACGGGGGTGGCCCTGCTCATGCAACGACTCATGACCGCACCCTCGTTGGAACAGGTGCCGTGGTTATATTTCATTCCCGTCTTGGCCCCCATCGCCTTGTACAGCTGGCTGGCGCTGCGCTGGGCCATCGACCAATTTCAACGCGAAGAGGTATTGTTTCGCGAGGCGGAACGGATCGACGTGGGGCTGTGGTTGCGTCACCTTTTCCGCGATAAAGCACCAACGGCGACTGCCGCCCAGGCGTATTCTTGTTTCGCGCTGCTCATCGGCTGTCGCTGGCTGGTCATGGACCTCGGTACGCACTTGCCAGTGACGACGTTTACGACGATTCACTTGCTGGCCTTCGTGGCCGCCCCGGTGCTTATCATGTCCGTGGTACTGAATAACGACCCGCGCGGCACACTGGCCCTGCGGCTGCCGACCTGGCGCGACCTCGGCCTGGCGGCGGTGCTCGCGGTGCTCTTGCTGCCGCCGCTGGCCGGCGCGGCTGTCACGGTATTCTCACGCTTCCCTCATCTGACGCAACTGCTGGAAGACCGCCAGCCCTTTATGCAATCGCTTCGACTTTTGCTGGAAAGCGAGCCGTTCGGTCGAGGCGACCTGGTGCGCTACGTGGTCGCGTTCGCCTTGGTGCCCGCGCTCTGCGAAGAGTTGGCCTTTCGCGGTTTCCTGCTCACCGGCTTGCTGAACCGCTATCGTCCGCGGACAGCGATCTTGCTGTGCAGTTTCTTGTTTGCACTGTTTCAGATGAACGTGTTTCACTTTGTGCCGGCCTTCTTTCTCGGAGTCGTCCTCGGATTACTCACAGTTCGCAGTCGCAGCCTGTTGCCGGCGATGCTCTTCCACCTGCTGCACAACGCTGCCCTGTTGGCAACGGTGCCGTTGAAGGCGCACCTCGACCCGGCGCTGCTTCACGAAATTGGTCCGTATGTGGTCGTCTTCTCTCTAACAGTGGCGTTTAGTCTATTATGGTGGCTGTATCGCCGGCCCTACGTCACAGCGAAACAAGCCGCGCGCCACCCTGAAAATCTGTGAAAGCATTGTCCTGGTGCAGGTCTCGACACCAGCGAACCATGGCCCGCAACCGCGCTGGTACACCCGACCGCAACCCTGACTCTCGACGGTAACGACGATTGCCGCGAGATCACTCGCCATAAACCAGCGCCAGGCGTTCGCGGAGCAACCCCAACACCTTGTCGAAGCGGCTAAGCTTCATTCCTTCGAGGCTGGGATTGTAGTCGGCCAAGTTTTCCAAGAGCCAGGCGTCCTCATCGATCGTTGATTTGATCTTTCTTCGGACAAACCAACCCATATGTCGCGCCATCCAACCCAGCCCGGGCCAACGGGTCTGGAGATAGCCGAAGGTCACGACCATCGATTGGTCCGCGTCGACGGGAACGAAATAGTGGTACAAAAAGTATTTCGACATCCGCTCCCGGCCGGTGCGCCGATTGATCCAGTAATGGGAAACGGCGGAACGCGGAGGATCGAAACGAAAGGTGTAGTCCGAATGAAACTCGTCGCCGGCCCAGGTCCAGGCCATGATGCGCGTCGCCAACGGCGGTGGTTTGCTCGGGCCGCGATTGCGAACGGTAAATGTTTCCGCCGTAGTTTCAATCTCTAACGTCGCCTGATTTGCCCGCGCAAGGTCGATGCCGAACTGCGGATGTGCCGTAACCGTATGCTCCACTTCGGCGAAATTGTCCAAAAGCAGCGGCAACGGTGCCTTGACGCGATTAATCACCGTGCCGCAAAAGGCCCAGCCGGGTTTGACCAGATCGGGCAACGGTTGTTCGGCATCGCGTTCTCGCACCCAGATTGCCCCAAACGCCTCGGCGCAGGCATAGCTTTTGATGCAGGCGTGCAACTTGGGCGTCCCAGGACTTTCGCCTCTGCCGTCGCGAGAAAATGACCAGCCGTGGTACGCGCACCGAAGCCTGTCGCCAACCACCTTACCAACGCTTAACTTGAGTCGGCGATGCACGCATTGGTCGTCAAGAGCACCTAGACCGCCGGAGGTGCGAAACACAACAAGGTTTCGACTTGCCACACGAACGGCGACCGGGCGATCCTGAGGCAAATCGCGCGCGCAGAGGACCGGATGCCAATAGCGCAAACGCGACATGATCATAGCCTTTCAATCGACGGCAACCATCGACTTTTACGTCTATCGGCAATTCCGGCGGTGGTACCGAGAGATTTTGCGAAAAAGAGCGACGCGCACGACAGTGAAACGTTCGTCGGCATCGATTGAGTCTGTCCCGGTCCGAGAAACTACGCTTGCCCCGTTTCCTTGTGTTGTTTTATAATCCGCGGCGGTTTGGGAAGAAAGGATGTTTCCCATGAGCGTCACGGCCCGGCAATTGGCGGAGTGGGTACAAGGATCGATCGAAGGTAACGGAGACCTTATGATCACCGCCGCCCGTCCCTTGCCCGAAGCAGGCCCCGGCGACATCTCCTTCCTTGAAAACGATAAGGAAGCCGCCAAACTGCTCTCCAGCCGGGCAGGCGCGTTAGTCGTTCGGCCCGGAGTAGCCGTCGGCGACAAATGCGCTATCCGCGTTGGCGATCCCTTGGCCGCGTTTGTCACAATCTTCCAAAAGCTTCACGGTCGCCCACCGTTGGCCCCCACCGGCATTGATCCGCGGGCAGTTATCGCGCCGGACGTGGTCATCGGCACCGAACCGAGTATTGCCGCGTTTGTCTCGATTGGCGCCGGCACGCGAATCGGGGCGCGATGTCGCATTGAAACGGGCGCGGTGATCGGTCGAGATTGTCGCTTGGGCGACGACGTGACGATCCACCCAAACGCCGTGCTCTACGACGGCAGCGTGATCGGCGATCGCACCACCATACATGCCAATGCCGTCCTGGGGGCGGATGGCTTTGGGTATCGGTTTCATCAGGGCCGACATGTCAAAGTGCCGCAGTTGGGCCACGTTGACATCGGCGCCGACGTGGAAATCGGTGCTTGCACGACGATCGATCGCGGCACTTTTGGACCGACCCGGATTGGCACGGGAACCAAAATCGACAATCAAGTGATGGTGGGGCATAACTGTCAGATCGGCAACCACGTGATCCTCGTTAGCCAGGTCGGAGTAGCAGGCTCGTGCGTCATCGGCGATTATGCGGTCTTGGCAGGCCAAGTGGGCGTCGCGGACCACTTGACGATTGGCGCCGGCGCCGTCGTGGCAGCTCAAGCCGGGCTGATGCGCGACGTGCCCGCCGGCACCAAAGTGATCGGCGCTCCTGCTCGACCGGAACGCGAGCAATTTCGCTTGTTCGCCGCGATGGAGCGTCTCCCCGACCTTGTTCGAGACGTGCAACGAATCAAGAAGCAACTCGGAATCGATCAGGAAGGCAAACGATTGGCAGGATAGCGATTCGCGGCAATCACAGCTGCCCAGCGTGCATTCAAGACATGACCACCCCCACGCCGTTGACGACCCCTACCGCCGCCCCGATCGGTCTATTGGCCGGATGGGGCCGTTTCCCCATCGTCTTCGCGGAAAAGGCCCGGCTTCTGGGACTTTCAGTCGTCTGCGTCGGGATCCACGACGAGGCCTCGCCGGAACTCATTCCCCTCGTCGATCAGTTTCATTGGGCCGGAATCGCACGGTTCGGCCGAGTGGTGCGCTGTTTCAAGCGCGCCGGCGTGCGGCAGATAGTCATGGCAGGGAAGATCCACAAGGTGAGGCTGAACACGCCGATGCGGATTTGGCGACTGTTGCCTGATTGGCGCACTTTGCAATTCTGGTTGCGCCGCCGCCGCGATACCCGCGACGATGCGCTTCTCTTGGGCATCGTCGGTGAATTCGAACGAGACGGAATGACCATCGCCTCGGCCCTGGACTTTTGCCCGGAGTTGCTCGTGAAGGAAGGCGTCTTGACCCGGCGCGGTGTGACGCCGCGCGAAACTAACGACATCGCTTATGGCTGGGATGTAGCGCGTGAATTGGGAAGGTTTGACATTGGCCAGAGCGTCGCCGTCTTTGAAAAGGCCGTGTTGGCAGTGGAAGCCATCGAGGGCACGGACCAAGCCATTCGCCGCGCAGGCCAGCTTTGTCCACGCGGCGGCTTCGTCGTCGTCAAGGTCGCCAAGCCGCACCAGGACATGCGTTTCGACGTTCCGACCGTCGGCACGGCGACCATCGAAACGATGCGCCAAGCGGGGGCGCGCGTGCTCGCCATCGAAGCCGACAAGACGATCATTCTCGACCAGGAAAAAACCGTGGCCCTGGCAGAGAAGTTCGGCATCACGATCGTCGCCTGTCGGTCAGGCCCGTTTATGTTGCGATCTTCCTGATCGCGTCTTGGGCCGATTCCCGAATCAAGCGATTGGGATCCTTGAGTTTGTTTTGCAGCGCCGGCAAGGCAGCGCGCGCCGGAGGACCGATACGCCAAAGCGCCTCCATCACCGTTTGCAAGAATTGACGGCGAACCTCAGGATCGTCCGTCTTAATGGCGTTCTTTTCCTCCAGCAACCGCACCAAGGTCGGTACCACGGCGTCGGACTGCTTGGTGATGTTCCACAGGCATTTCGCCGCGCTGAGCCGGATGTTGCAGTCCTTATCGCGCAGGGCCTTCGCCAGCGCCGGTGCCGCCTTGGCGGCAGCCTCGCCGAGATAGGCCAACGTGCGGGCCGCCTTCAACCGAGCTTCGTCGTCGCCGTCGAGGGCTTCAATCAACGCAGGCACAGCCCGTTGCCCGGCCTTGCGAAGCGCCGTCTCGGCGAAGGTCGATTCTTTGAGTTGTTTAGCGCAAATGGTCACGGCGCTGTCAATCGACAACTTCAGTTGATCCAAAGCGGCTTGGGCGCTCTTACGGACATTATCGTCCTTGTCGCTGAGCACCGCGGTCAACAAAGCGGGGACGACATCGATGGTTTTCTTGCCGCAACACGCCAAGGCCGCGGCCGCCGCCTGGCGCAGGCTGCTTTCCGGATTATTGAGCAGGTGATGGGCCACATAGCCCACGGCGTTGTCAGCCTCGATGCCCAGCCGGCAAATCGCTATCGCGATGTGCAGATGGCTCACGGGCGATTGCATCGGTCCTTTCCAAAGCGTTGTAAGGACGTTGCGAACGCGAGCATCAGCGCAACCGATGCGGCCCAAAGCACGAATCGCTTGCGTCGCGAGGGAGTTGCCGCCTTGAGCCAATTCCACGAGCCGATCCACCGCCCCCCGCGCATCCTTACCGAATTTGCCCAAAGCGGCAGCCGCAGCTTCGCGGACCGGTTCAGCCACACCAGGTTCTAATAGTTGAATCAACTGGGGTATGGCTGACTTCGACCGAGGCCCGATGTTGCCGAGAATCGCCGCAATATTCTTCAGAACTAAGGGTTGCGCTGCCTCGGCTTTCAACTGTTGCTTCAGGGCGACGACCAGCGCGTTGCACTCTCCGGCGGGGGCTTCCATCCACTCCCGTTCTTCATGGTTTCGCAAGGCGGCAATAACATCGCGTCGCGTCGCCTCGTTTCCTCGCACCAAGGCGACGACGTACTTGTGAAGTTTGCCCCGGTCAAGCATCGCGTGTCCCTTTTGCCATCAAAAATCTGTCGGATGCACGAACAAACTGGGACGGGGTAGGCGTCAACGCTGGAAGGCCAACTCCGCAGTGTATTATATCGAGCTGGGCCGGCGGCGACGAGGTGGCGTCACCAACCTCGGCGGTGAGAATGGCGCTGGCAGGGCCGTTCGGCTGGGGCGCGCCAGTCGTTATTTTTCGGTTCCGCCGGACCGGTTTACGCTGGACGTAGAAGGGCTATATGGTACAACCGAACAGAGCTGGGACGATGGCCTTGTCTACCGCGAAACTTCACGATCAGCCAATTTCCTCCAACCAACTTCGCAGGTCGTTTTCGTATTCGCTGGCCAAGTCTCCTTTTACGAGCTGTCGATGAAACGCCGCGGCCCCTTTGCGTCCCAGATCGGCCGCGGGAGCGCTGGGAAAGCGTTTAGCTGGGTTGGGGGCCGTTAGTCTCGTACAAATGTACATTAACAAGTCGCTCGCCACCACTTCCGGCGGAAGTATCGAGCGAAGGCGGGCCTCGAATCGCAACTTTTCTTCCAGCAGAACCTTGCGGTCGTTGATCCCTTCAAACGGACATTGACCGGCGAGCATCTCGACCAAGACGTAACCCAAGCTGGCCAGATCGGAAAGCGGGGTCGTTTCTCCGCCAGCCAACACCTCGGGTGCGGCGTAGACCGGAGACCACATGCGGCGGCCCTGAGCTTTGCCAAGATCCATCGCCGAGCCGATGTCGATGATCTTGGCGTTGCCGGTCCGTTTGACCATGATGTTTCCCGGCTTGAGATCGCCATGAACGATTCCGTGCCGGTGCAAGGCACCTAGACCGGCCAGACATTCACGCAGTATTTGCACGGCCACTCCCGGTTTGAGACGCGGTTGATACGGACCGTCGGCCAAAATGACTTGGCGCACATGCTGCCAGCGCTCCGGCCGCAGACGCGCTTGCGTACGTTCCATCATGCCGGCCGACAGCAGCTCCCGCAGATCGTAACCGTCAACCCACTCCATCACCATGATGCGGATGCCATCGTGCGCGATGAAGTTGTGCAAGTCGATCAGATTGTCGTGTTGTATTTGGGCGACGCGCTGGGCAATGGCCGCGATGCGGGTCATGTCTTCGTCGTAAGCAGCGGCGTCGCGATATTGCTCGGGGGAAAAGATTTTCAGCGCGACCGGCAAGCGAAACAGGTCCGACCCCTGTCGTTCGCTCAAATACACCACACCTTGGCCGCCTTTGCCCAGTAAGCGAATTTTGCAGTACTGCGCCGCCCAATGGATGCGGTCGCTATTCTTCAGGGCGTGGTAGCGAGCGAGGATATCGTCATCGATCTGCCCCGCCTGGCGCGCAGGGCCTATCGTGTTTTCCGTAATTGTGGTACTCATGCACCGTCTCTGTTCCACGAGAACTCGTCGCCGAACGAGCATAACAAATCGCTCACGGCCGACCAATGGGAATTGGGAAGGCCCCCCGGTCGATCTCGCAGGCTATTTTGCGACCGCACTACGGCGCCGCTGCCATGACTTCCAACTGAATCAGGCTGCGTGTTTGTTCCTTTTCCAGGTACTGCCGGCCCTTCTTGACGTGAATGTGGTCCCAGGGCAAGACTTCGGTCATCGGTCGAGTCCGATGCGAATAGAAGGCCACATCGATGCCGACATCGCGGAAAGTCTGCCACCAAACCTCGGGTTTGAAGCACTCGCGCCAGCCGTCCAGCCGGCAACCGCGCCGCCAGGCTTCTTCTAAAGCAACGGCGACGCGGCGATCGCCGCGCGTCAAGACGCCTTCGAGCAAGCTGCACTCGATGTCGTGCTGTTTGATTTTCACCGAGCGCAGTCGGCACCTCTGCCGCAGATACCGCCCTGCCCATTGGAAGTACTCGCGCGTCTGCATACCGTTCCACTGATAAGGGGTGTGCGGTTTGGGAACAAAGTTCGACACCGAAGCGGTGACGTCGACCAATCGGCCCGTTACTTCCTTGCCGATACGCGAAATCGTCTCGGCCTGTTCGACGATGCCATCGAGATCGACCTTGCGTTCCCCAGGCAAGCCGCACAGGTAATAGAGTTTGACCCGTTGCCAGCCGGCGGCGAAAGCCTCGCGGCACCCTTCGTACAG
>JANWVS010000550.1 GCA_025056835.1 Gemmataceae bacterium
TCTCCACGACAACGACAAGTCGCTGTCCCATTACCTCGGTCAACTCGCCGGCGCGGAAGGACTGCACCAGCAGCTCTCCCAGGCCCAACAACAGGTACATTTCTTGCAAGAGCGCCTCGCCCGAGAGCGGTTCCAGGCCGAGGCCCACCGGCTGCTGCGCGCGACGTTCGAGCGCGTCCGCCAAGCGCACGTGCAGCGCACCGTCGGACCGATTAACGACCGCGTGGTCGCCTGGGCCAAGCGGGTGGGGATCGACGATTATCGGGCGTTGCACTTCGGCGACGGCGTGCTGCCCAGCGGCTTGTTACGCCACCATGCCGCGACCGACGAAGCCGCAGTCGATTGGCAAACGGAGTCCTACGGCCGCATGGAACTGTTGTGCCTATTGATCCGTTTGGCCGTCGGCGGTTTGTTGGCCCGCGACGAGCCGGCGGTGGCGGTGCTGGACGATCCCTTGGCCCACGCCGACAACGAAAAACAGCGGCGTTTCTTGGAGGTGTTGCAGGCGGCGGCTGCCGGCAACCCCGACGTTCATCCCCCCGCCGGACCGCTGCAAATCCTCGTGCTCACCTGCCATCCGGAACGCTTCGATCATCTGCCCGCGGCCCGGCACATCAACCTTCAGCAACACCTGCGCCGGGCACCCGGACCATCGTGAGAGCCCGGACCGTTGTGCGTGGAGAGGTGCTGGTCCGAACATCGTCGGGCACGCGAGTCGAAACCAAGAGGGGAGACGAGGATGTTGCGTGGCAAGCCTGGAACTACGGCGCCGGCACAAGGCCGCACGAGTCGGTCTTCCGCCGGGATGACGCCAGCGCGCGCCGTGCTGACGCCGCCCGCGCCGCCGCCGGCCGCACGAGATTCAAGGAGGCGTTCAAGGGACCGCGCGGAACAACTTGCCCGCTTGACTGCGCAAGCGAGCCGCGATGCGGTCGAGCGGCTCGCCGGCACTGAGCAGAGCGGCAGCGGTCCCCGCGGCAAACGACGCTGCCAGCGCCGTGCCCCAGGCAGGACCGGCGCCTTGGCGCACGGCGTCGCAGGCCCAAATCGTTGGCTTGTGGGTAAGCTCGATAAACGGCGGCGCCCCACGGGCACTGTACGATCGTGGTTGCCCCTTGGCGTCGGCGGCGCCGACACAGATGACGCTGCGGGCGTCGGCCGGCGAGCCAATGGTGCCGGCCACTGTCGCAAAACTTGCGAGCACGGGTCGGCCACGCAAGCGCGACACGGGGTCCACGGCATCGACAAACAGCCGAGGGCGCAATTCCCAGGCTTTGTCGAGTCCGGGAAGGGTGGGAGCGCCAAGCGGTCGGATGCTGGTCGCCGTCAGTCCCCGCCGTTGTTCGAAGAAATAGCGGTCCTGGACCTTAACAAGCGTCCACATGGCGGCCGGCGGAGTTTCGACGCGAATGGCGTAGCGCCCGGGCTTGGTGATCGTGTAATCGAGGGTTTGCTCGTAGACGCTGCCGGTGGGTTGGTGATCCAGTCGCAAGGCCAACGGCCGGGAACGGGCGACCAGATCGAACATGTCGGCGGCGACGGTCTTGCCGTCCGGATCGCGCTGCCGCAGAAGGACCAGCGTCAGAGGCGCCAGGGGTTTGCGATATTCGTCGTGCCCGCCCTCGGACAAGAAGTAGTCCGGGTCGTGCGGCTCGCGCCATTGGAGGCTGCAACGGAGGGTGGTGTTCTCGGGGAGGTTTGCCGTGGGAGGACCGCCATGGGGTTGCCAGGCGAGAAAGTTGAGTTCGCTGGTCCACGAGCCGGGGGGAAGCGGTCCATTCAACTCGGCGAACTCCATGACGCCGTTGCCATCGCGATCGCGAAACAGCCCGGTCCAGGCTTGGCCGGCCGTGTTGCCAGCGGATTGGAACCACAGGATGCCGCCAGGCTCGCGGTCCAAAGAGCGGCCGAGGGGACTGGCGCCGCCGAGCGGATAGCTGTCGCTCCACCCTCGTGGGCAGACAACGAGGTTGATTCCTTTGAGACCGTAGATCTGCTCGATCAGCTTCCAGTAGCGGCGTTCACGATCGGCCAAGTCGCGTTCGAGGGACTCGTGATGGGCCATGCGTTGGCGGTGCCACTGGCGCTCGCTGAAGACCCAGCCGTAGACAGGGCCGAGGAAGCCGAACTCGTGGCGTTCTTCCTCTTCGTCGCGGAAGTTTTGCAGGATGGCACGGCGTTCTTGGACGAGCTGTTGGCGGCGGGCATCGAGTATGGCGCCGCGGAGGCGCAGGTCGTCGAGACGGCGTTCGAGACTGGTCGAAACGGCGGCACCGCGCAGGTAATTGCGGACCTGGGCCAGCAGATAAGGATCATCGGTCGGGACGCGGATGAGGACAAATTCCGCCTGAGGGGCCGCCACCGCCGCAGCGACGGCGCATTGCGTGCCATGTCCCAATCCTCCGGGCGGCAGCGGAGGATACGTCGGCGGCGGCGCTGGCAAAAGCTCTTCGGACCGCTCCGTAGTCAGGTCGACAAGCCGCGTCGAAGCAGTC
>JANWVS010000551.1 GCA_025056835.1 Gemmataceae bacterium
GGAGGCATTCATGTCGACATCAAGCTCGCCGCCGCTGCGGGAACGCCGCCGCGCGAAAAAGATTTCCTCGCCGCTCGGTTCGACACAATGCAGATCGAGGTCGTTGCCGTTGTACCAGATCAAGGTCAGCTGCACATCGCCGCTTTTGCCGCCGGCCTGATTGAGACGCTGGGCGAATTCCGGGGGCGGCGGCACGGGAGTCGGAGCGCGCCCGGCGCGCAGCTCCGGCGGCGGTGGCGCAGGCGGGGCCGCGGCGTTGGTGGTGCGGACCGCCAAAACCGGCGGCGGGGCCGGCGGCGCTGCCGTCCGGGTCACGGACATTTCGGTGGGCAAACGCGGCGCGGGCGGGGTCGGCATCGGTTCCGAGCCGGTCAAGGCCGGCAATTCCGGCCGGGTCGCCAGCGAGCCGCCAGCATCCGTGTTGGTCGGAAGCGCCGCGAGCAAGAAAAGTTCGCCCACCGCCCAACCGCTCAGGCAGCCCAGAGCGCCGAGCAGGCCGAAGATCAGAATTTTGCGAACGTTCCGCGCCCCGCCCATCGTAGTGCCTCCTCGAACACGAAGACCGGATGGGGCGGCGCTCGCCCGATCATGCCACCGCCGTCCCGCCTGTTTCTACTTGCCTTGTCCGTCCCGGGTTTCGCCGCTGGCGCCATCGACCTTCTGGCGCTGTTGAGTACCCCAGAGCCGGCCGAGCAGCTCGTACATCTCCGGGTCGTGGTCTTTTAACTCTGATTTCACGAAAGGAAAAAAATCGTTCGTCCCGAAAAAGGCCTCACTCGCTTCGGCGAAATACTCCATCGGATTCGTCAAGGCATAGTGCCTTTGCCTGCGGCCGTTGATGTGCAGGACCGAATCGTACTTCTTACTTTCTTTGGCGCGCAGGTACGCCGCCTTGATCTCCTGGTTGCGGTAGCCGTCCGCCAGGTAGCGATCGTGGTAGGCATGGGCCAATTCATGAAGAACCATCCACGGCTGCTGAAGCGTCCACTGGAGAAAGTTGCTCGGGTTGGCGATTTCGATGGCTTGGGCCTTGTCGGGGTTGAGCTTCTTGCTGCGTAGCCAGTCGGCATCAGGATGGTAACACATGCACGGATGATGCTTGTCGAAGTTCTCGACCCACACTTTCACTTGGCGCAACTTCGCGACAGCATCCAGGGGCACGACCCGATCGACCCGATAGAGCTGATGTCCCAACTCCGCGAGGGTCTTCTCAAGCACCACCGGCTGCTCCTTGGCCAGCCCGGGATGGATCATGACGGTCCAACCTTGAACCTGGCGGACGAGGTAATTGCGCGTCGGCTCGAACGGCGTCGGCTCATCACCGCAAGTCGATGTCGCCAGCCAACCGATCAGTCCCATGACAAAACCAAGGTGCCAACGCATCGAGCCATGATCTCCCAAAGGCAGCAGACAAGAAGCAGCGGACAGGTAATGATCATGGTAAGTCTACAACGGCGCCGCGGGCGGCGACAGATTATCGTCCCGAAGTTCACCGGGGCCGTGCGCGGGGGACGCCGCGGTAGCGATCCTTTCCGCTTTCGCAAGGGTGATGAGCATGTAGAATAATTGGCACGCCTGGCTTCGTGGCCGTCCGGGCAGCGAGCGTCAGCAAGGAAGTCGCATGACCCAACGATTGACCATCGGCGTTCCCAAGGAAATCAAGACGGACGAATACCGCGTGGCGATGATTCCCGTCGGCGTGGAGGAGTTGACCCGGGCCGGACACACCGTGCTGATTCAGGCCGGCGCCGGCCAGGGGAGCGGCATCGCCGACGACCAATACGCTGCCCACGGTGCCGAAATCGTCGCCGACGCCGCCGAAATTTGGCAGCGTGCCGATCTCGTGGTCAAGGTCAAGGAACCGCTGCCCGCCGAATGGCCGCTGCTCCGCCCCGGTCAGATGGTGTTTACGTTCTTTCACTTCGCCGCCGATCGCGAACTGACAGAGGCGGTGCTTCAATCCGGCATCACGGCCATTGCCTATGAGACAATCCGCGACAAAAACGGCAACCTCCCGCTGCTGACGCCGATGAGCGAGGTTGCCGGGCGCATGAGTATTCAGGAAGGCGCCAAGTATCTCGAACGGCCTTGTGAAGGTCGCGGCATCCTGTTGGGGGGAGTGACGGGGGTCTTGCCGGCCAATGTCGTGATCCTCGGCGGCGGCATCGTCGGTTTCAACGCCGCCAAGGTCGCGGCTGGACTGGGAGCCAACGTCTTCATTCTCGACATCAATCTCGATCGGCTCCGGTACATCGACGATGTTATGCCTCCCAACGTCACGACTTTGTACAGCGATCGGCACAACATCCGCGATTGTTTGTCCCGGGCCGACCTGTTGATCGGTGCCGTGTTGATTCCCGGGGCGAAAGCGCCGCATCTGGTCCGCCGCGATGACTTGAAGCGCATGCCGCGGCGGGCCGTCATCATTGACGTGGCCATCGACCAGGGCGGCTGCGTCGAGACATCGCGGCCCACGACCCACAGCCGG
>JANWVS010000552.1 GCA_025056835.1 Gemmataceae bacterium
CCGTCACCGCGGCCAGACGCATCCCCTCCGCCGGCCAGCCTGTCCGCGGGTCGAGCACATGGCCCAAGCGGCGGCCTTCGTGAATCAAGTGTTGGTACGTCGCTGCGGAGATCCCCAAACCCCGATTGCGAAGCCGCAGCTGGCCGAGCCGCTGCGCCGGTTCCTCCGGATCGAGCACCCCCACCGACCAACCGGTCTGCATCCCGGGTTGATCGCCGAGAGCGAAAACGCTGCTGTGCCCGCCATGCAGCAAAAGACTGCGGACGCCGAAAGCTCGGTACACTAGACGGACCACTCGATCTAAAGCGTACCCCTTGCCGATGCTTCCGAAATTGAGCGCCACTCCTGCCTTGGTGAACGCCACGCTCAGCGACTCGGCATCGAGAACGACGTGCTGAAAACCGGATTGGTCACGGGCCTGGCGCAACACCTCCTCTGGCGGGATCGCTCCTTGCCGGCGGTGGAACCCCCAAGCCTTGATGAGGGCACCGGTGGCCACGTCGAACGCCCCGCCGGTCGCCGCGTGCAAGGATCGGCAGCGGACCAGCAGCTGAAACAGGTTTTCTTCAACAACCACGGGACCATCCGCCGCGGCGGCGTTGATCCGGCTGACCTCGCTGTCGTCGCGATAAATCGTCAGCTGGCTTTCCAGCCGATCGATTTCGTTCAACCCGGCATCGGCAAGTTCGTGCGCCCTGGTGGTCCCAAAGGGAATGACTATCTCGAACGTCGTTGCCATGGCCCGGCGAGCAAAGCGAAGCAAGACGGCGTCGTGGGCGGCGCGGTCCTCCATGGTGCGCAACTCGCCGGCGACGTCAAGAACTTGGGCCACGGTCCTGGCCAGTTGTTTCGGAAGCAAGAATTCGCGGCGGTGCATCGGTTCCGTGTATTGTAACAGATCGCTCGTCATCCCATGGCGAAGCATAGGCGCAACCCACGAAAGTCAACTTGCGCGATTGAGTAAAGCCAGCGGAACGGTGGATCCAGCCGGATGGTGGCCCTCGACAACGACTTTGAGAAAAATTTCACAAAGGCGGTTGACTTTCGCCCATGGCTTTCGACAATAGCTTCGTTTCGCCGAGCCGCAAGCCTTGGAAAAGCGAAGCCGCCTGCGGAGGTTCGCCATGGTTGCCCCCGGGCCGGACCCACGCCAGCTGGGCTGGTATTTGGCATTGTCCCAGGTTGGCTTCGAAATGGTTGCCCCCGTCGTCGTCGGCTGGTGGGTGGACGAATGGCTTGGCACCCGGCCTTGGTTGCTGGTTGTCGGCGCTCTTGTGGGGTTGGTGTTTGGATTCACACACTTGCTTTTGCTGCTGAATCGGCCTCCTCCGGAGAACGACAAACGATGAAAAGCCTGGGTGCGCTGGTTGGCGGAAGCGTGGCGATCTTCGGCGCATCGCTGGGTTTAGGCGTTTTCTGGCTGAGCGGCGCGGCGTGGCTACCGTGTGGAACGGCATGGCTGTTGTGTTTCGCACCGGTGTTGGCAACCATGTTGGCGGCAACCCAGCTTGGGCTAGCGCCGGAGACGCGCGTTTTAGCGTTGCTGGCCGGCAGTGGGGTTCGCTTGATAACAGTCCTGGGCGGGGGTCTCTTATTGACCGACATCTGGCCGGGGGTGTTCACCAAGGCCTTTTGGCTGTGGCTCGGATGGTTCTACCTGACCTTGCTGGCATTGGAAGCCGTGTTGGTAGCCCGCGATCTTCGGACGGCGACGACCGCCGGCTAGTTCGGGGATAGTAAGCTTGGCAAGGGTGGATCGGTGATTTTCGCCGCGAATGCCTTCGATCACGTGCTCGACAGCTCCCATTGGCACTTATGGGATGACGTGAGCATCCACCTGCCATTTGGCCTGACCAAGTACAAGATTCTAGCCCTGGCGGCGGCGATTTTGATTTGCCTGATTTACATTCCCTTGGCACGCCGAGCGAGCACGGGGGAACCGCCTCGCGGCCGCTTTTGGAACTGCTTCGAATCGATCCTGACCTTTCTGCGCGACAATCTTGCCAAGCCGTACATCGGACACGATGCCGACCACTACGTGCACTACATATGGACAGTTTTTCTGTTCATTCTCTTCTGCAATCTTTTCGGGATGATCCCGTTTTTGGGTTCACCGACGGCGAGTTTCACGGTGACTGCCGCTCTGGCTGCCTGCACGTTCGTGTTCATCCACGGCAGCGCCATGCTGGAGATGGGAGTCGGTGATTATTTTCGGTCATACCTACCGCATTTGGACGTGCCGTTTGGCATGGGTTACGTCATCGTGCCGATGATTGCGGTGATCGAGTTTCTCGGCAATTTCATCAAGGCGTTTGTGTTGGCCGTCCGTCTTTTTGCCAACATCTTTGCTGGCCACATGGTTTTGGCCTTCATCCTGTTTTTCATCGTCGAGGTGCGCATGGATCACGGCCAAGGTCCTGTTTTGTTTTGGGGAGTAACGGTCTCGAGCGTGGTCGGGGTGACGTTGTTGAGCCTGCTC
>JANWVS010000553.1 GCA_025056835.1 Gemmataceae bacterium
GGCCATGTCTAAAGCCTGCGAGGTCGGTACGATTCCAATCTGTTCTCCTTGGGGGCCGATCAGACGAATCGGACTGATGCGGATTTGCTCGTTGATTCGCTGGCCTTGTTCGCGGCCGCGATCGCGCGGCCCATGGCGATCAAACGTACCCGGAGGCAAGGATGTCTCTCTCCCGCTGCAAGGAAGGAAGTCGTTCGGTCCTTACGTCGAGAAGGCGGACCGTTCCAACTTATCCCTTTGTACCCTGTTCCAGCGGTGAGGTCAACAGCGTCGTGTTGATTTCCCGCACCGATTGTCGGCTTCGACCGAGTCGCGGCGCTGGGGGGACCGGCGTGCTTCGGCCGTGGATAGAAAGGGGATTCGGCCGCGGGCCGCGCCGGCACTAGGCAGCGACGATCCGACCTTCGACCAAGCACAGCCGTACGTCTCCCAATTGGTCGGCTTCGCGGCGATTGTGGGTGACATGGAGCACGGTTGCGGTGCCGTTGGCTTTCACGCTGTGGAGCAGGTCCAGCAGCGCTTCTCTGGTATCGTCATCGAGCGAACTCAGCGGCTCGTCGAGCAGCAAAATCGCCGGGTGAAACGCCAAGGCCCGGCCAAGGGCGACCCGTTGTGCCTCGCCGCCGGACAGGCCATGCGGGTAGCGGTCAAGCAAGGTTTCCACACCAAGCCAGCGGGATAGCTCCGTGACCCGGGACTCGATCCGCTGTGCAGGCCAACGCCGCAGGGTAAGGGCAAAAGCGAGATTATCGCGGACCGTCATCGAGCCGAACAAAGCCGCATCCTGAGGCACATAGCCAACGCCCCGGCAGGCCGGCGCCGCGGCGGTGACGTCGCAATCGCCCAACACGATTCGCCCGGCACGTATGGGCCGCAAGCCGGCGAGCGCCTCCAAGATCGTCGTCTTGCCGCTGCCTGTTTTACCCATCAGCACTCCGTACTTCCCCGAGGGGATCGTGAACGAGATGTCGTGAAGTGCGAAGGTTCCTTGGCGCAGGGCGAGTTGTTGAACGGAGATCATGAGCAACCAACTCCAGCGACGCGACATCGCCATGGTGGCATTGTACCGCGAGCGCACTGGAGCGCCCGGGGTCCCCGGTCGGCACCCTTGGCGCCTGCTGGCGGACCGCATACCGTGATGGGCAGCTTCCATGTCGCCCATCGCAAACCCGCTTCGGAGGGGCTCGGATGCTGCTTCGTCTAATTGTCTCCATCATGTTGTCCGCCTTGGCTTGGTGCGCCGCGACAGCGCAGGACCAAGCGCCCCCGGCTTGGACCCCTGAGCTGATGATGAAGATCAAGGCAGTCGGCAACGTCCAAGTTTCACCCGACGGCAAGCAGGTCGCGTTTACCGTCAAACAAGCGGTCGTCGACGGCAACCGCAGCGAGTATCTCACCCATATTTATCTAGCACCGACCGACGGCAGCCACGTGGTGCCGCTCACGACCGGCGACAAATCGTGCGACGATCCTCAATGGTCTCCCGACGGCAAGTGGATCGCATTCCTTTCGTCGCGGTCGGGTCGCAAAAATCTCTGGCTTGTGGAGCCTACGGGCGGTCCGCCGACGCAGCTGACCGACGTTCGCACGGCCGTAAGCAGTTATCGCTGGGCGCCTGACGGCCGGAGCATCGCGTTCGTCGCCAAGGATGCCCCCACTGCCGAGGAAATCGAAGCGCTTCGCGCCAAGAACGACGCCAAGGTCGTGGACTTGAACCCGAAAATGAACCGGCTCTACGTCATTCCAGTCACCACACCGCCCAAGCTGCAAACCGAGCCTCGTTTGCTCACCAAGGAAAACCGTAGCATCGGCGGAGGACTGATGCGCCTGGGACGGGCGCCGTTCGACTGGTCGCCGGACGGCTCCCTGCTGGTATACGCGCACGTCAAGACGCCGGCAGCCAATGACTGGACCACGGCTGATCTCGCCGTCGTCGAATTGGCCACGGGGACGGTGCGTTCGCTCGTGGCCACGCCTGCCGCCGAATCGCAACCTCATTTTTCGCCCGACGGCAAATGGATCGCTTACGTGTCCGGCGATCAACCGCCGAGCTGGGCGGGAAAGGGTCGGATTCACATCATCTCCGTCTCGGGCGGTACTCCTCGGGCGCTCGCCGACACGGCGGACGACTTTGGCCGGTACTCCGAACTGCTCGGGTGGTCGGCCGACGGAACGGCTGTGTATTACGTCGAAGCGGCCGGCACCAGCCTGCGAGTGCTGGCCATGCCGCTCGACGGACCGCCGCGGGTCCTCAACAGCGGCGCCGGCATGTCGCTGGGCGGCGTTGCCTTAAATACCAACCGCACTCACTTTGGCTATGGCTGGGAGACGGTGGATCGTCCGCCGGAAGTCATGGTAGCGGCGGCCGACCATTTCCGGCCGGTGCAAGTCAGCCGAATACACCAAGAATTTATCGCGCCTCTTTTGGGAAAGACCGAGTTGGTCCACTGGCAGGGCAAAGATGGTCTGAA
>JANWVS010000554.1 GCA_025056835.1 Gemmataceae bacterium
TTTCCAATCCCAAATCCTCAAATAAATCGATCAAAGCCGGAATAAGGCTCGGCAGCACGGCCTTCGCGTTGGGACCGTCGTCCGAGAGTTTGCGCGGGAACAGCACGACAGGTACGCGCAGCCGCGGCACAAGTTCAGGCTGATGCTCGAATAGCTTGACTAACTCCGCGGTTCGCCGTGCTTGAGTGCGCCGATGGTAATTCGCCAATTCACGATCGATCGGCGCGGTCATGAATCGCAAAATAGGAGCGGCGAACAAGAAGCTCGCCACCATGGCCAACAGGAACCCCTTAATAGCTCGCAGTAGATGATTGCGCAGATCCTCGATGTGTTCGCCGAAGGTCATTCGCGTGTCGGCAAACATGTCCTCGGGGTCGGGGTAATCGTCGTATTTCATAGCAGTCCTGCGATGCGCTCAGCGGTGGGATCTTTTCATTTTACAATCGGTGCCGCCGTGTCGCGAGGCGGAAGCGGCGAGGCCGGCGAGTCGGACCGGAGAATTCCGGTGCCAGTCCGCGCCTCAGGTCGATCGACTCGCCGAAACAAGGCGTCCTAAAAGTAACGGCGCGTCAGATCCAGGTACACGACGAAGCCGATCAAGAGAAGGATCAGTGCCAGACCGGCATAAGTGGCTCCCACTCGGACCGATTCCGGGGCGGGACGGCGAAACAGTTTCTCGTAGCACAAGAACACCATGTGACCGCCGTCGAGCACGGGAATTGGCAAGAAATTGATGACCGCCAGGTTCACGCTCACCATACCCAGAAAGAAGATGAATTCCCAAAGATCGACGCCGGCGATGCGGTACGCCGTCGTGGCAATAGCGATCGGGCCGCCGAGATTCTTCACCGATAACCGCCCCGTCGCGATTCCCCAGAGCATCTGTCCGACTTGCTTAACTGTGGTCCAAGTATCGCTCAAGCCGAACTCAATGGCCTCCCAGAAGTGCCGGGCCTTTTGAAGCCGTTCATCGGTCATGAAGATCCAGCCGCGCTCAATCAGCGGCCAAGAAGTATCGAATTGTGGCACGATTTCCACCGGTACTTCGGTTTTTTCGCGCTGGACTTTCAGAGCGACCTTGACCAAAGGCTCAGGGTGTTGCAACGACCAGGAGGCATTGGCCCAGTTGTCTTTCAAGCTGACCCAATCAGTCGTACGATCGGCGACGCCGTTGTTGCTCGTGATTTGAATCTGCTTTATTTCATCGCCCACTTGTAACAGCCCTGCCGCCGGACCGTGCGGATCAACGCCGGCGACAATCGGTCGTATTCGATAAGCAAGCCCTAGTTCGGGAATAGCGAAAGGAGAATCGAGATTGAGCGGCTCGATTCGGTCGAAGGTCCAGTCGTCGTCCCAATCCACGACGATCTCGGTTTTTTCCAGCTCAAGGCCTCCTTTCGTACGGTGGCGATCGACATACAGAGTCACTTTCTTGGGGACGGCGGCCCCCGCCCTGCCCAGCCGCGCCGACCATTGCTGCAATTGGAACCGCAAGCGCTCCGGATCGAGTGCTGTCTTGGGATCGTACGCGCGTTCCGGGCCTGGTTCCTCAAACTCGGTGACGCTGCCGTCCGCCTCGGGCACGGAGACCTTGTAAATGCGGTCCCCCTTGAAATTGTTGACTCGGTCGGGCACGCGCAGCCCTGCCTTCGCTGCCGGCGATCCCTCGCGAAGGGCCACGACTTGGCCCATGGTCATGCAGACCTTCAGAGTTTGGTGGAATGCCGGCGGCACCTTGACGTCGACCACGGTGCCGTCAGGCCCGGCCCGGCGTACGCGCAGCACCACCTCCTGCCCTGCTAAGAGCTGCATGCGCCGCCGGAACTCGAAATAGTCGCGCTGGTCGGCTTGCGTGTTACGGGCATCGCGAGGCAGTTCCGTCACCTTGCTGGGGTCGGCGGGATCGCTACAAGCCAAGATGACGTCGCCGAATTCCAGCGGCGGATCGGCCCGCGCTGCGGGGCTGTTGGCAATGTACGGACCGCGATCGGTAGGCAACGCCCGGCGGCGCGTAATCAGCTCCAGGCGCGAGGCACTACCGATGCCGATGACGGGCCGCAAGCCGTCGGGACCGAGACGCGGCTCAACCTCGGTCGCCAGCGGTGTTTTATCTCCCGGCCTCCAACCGACGAACTTCAACTTTTCGCCCTTGCGGGAAAAGACGACGGTAGTCATCAGCCGGTCGAAATAAGGGTTTTCTACGTCGCCGATCTGTTGTACCTGCGCGCCCCAGCGAACGCCGGCTTCGAAGGACGCAGCCCCCGAGTCGATGCCGCCGACGACGGCGCTGGTCCGTGTCTTGCCGTTGACCTGGTAGACGAGAATGAAACAAACGAAAGCGAGCAGGACGTTCATAATGACGCCGGCAGAGATGATGAACATCCGCTGGCCGACAGTCTTGTTGCGATACGAGCGGGGATCGTCTTCGCTATCGTCGCTCGATTCATCTCCGTCGACCTGACCGACCATTT
>JANWVS010000555.1 GCA_025056835.1 Gemmataceae bacterium
GGTGGCCCTGGGACACAACGACCAGATTGCCTGGGGGATCACCATTGTCGGCACCGATCAAGCCGACATTTACGTCGAAAAAACCAAACCCGGCGATCCCGCGAGCTACCTCGTCGGCGACCGCTACGAGAAAATGACGATCGTTCGCGAGGCGATCCACGTCAAGGGGCGCGGCCAACCGCTGGAGATCGAGCTGCGCTACACGCGCCATGGTCCGGTCATCCATCAGGACGACCAGCGCGGCTACGCCTTTGCCCTGAAGTGGGCCGGCAGCGAGCCGGGCGGGGCGGCCTACCTCGGCGGCCTGGCGGTAGCACGCGCCCGCAACCGGACCGAGTTCCTCCAGGCTCTTGCGCACTGGAAGATCCCCAGCCTCAACTTTGTTTACGCCGACCGAAGCGGCGACATCGGCTGGGTTGCCGCCGGGGCCATACCCGTGCGGTCCCGGGGCCACGACGGCCTGCTGCCCGTGCCGGGCTGGACCGGCAGCCAGGAGTGGCTCGGGTATCTGTCGGTTGCGGAGATGCCGCAGGAATTCAACCCGGCCCGCCAATGGCTGGCGACGGCCAATCACAACATTCTGCCGAAAGGCTACCCTCGGCAGATCGCTTACGAATGGGCGCCGCCGCATCGTTACTTGCGCATCGAGCAACGGCTCAACCAGTCGCGCCGCTTCACCCTCGACGATTTTCAAAGCATGCAACACGACGCGACCACCTTGCCCGGTTTAGCGCTGGCGCGGCTGCTGGCAGCGGTCCCGGCCCAGGATGCCAGCCTGACCGGCTTCGTGAAGCTGCTGGGCAGCTGGGACGGTGTACTGGCGCGAGACTCGGCCGCGGGCGCTCTGGCAGCAGTGTGGCTTCAGGAAATCAGCCGGTCATTCGATGAGCGCGCCGGCCTCAACAAGGACGCCACCGCCGCGCTGCGGTCGCTCACCGGCATCAGCACCTATCTGGCGGCGCTGGAGCAAGCCAATCCGGTGTGGTTTTCGAGTACGGCGGCCCGCGACGACTTCCTGACGGCCACCTTTCGAAAGGCCGTCGAGCGGACGAAAAAACTGCTCGGCGACGATCCGAAAACCTGGAAATGGGGAGCGCTCCACACAGCCGAGTTTACCCATCCGCTGGCGAGCCTCGGTCCGCAATACGCCAAGGCGTTCAACCTCGGTCCGGTAGCGCGGGCCGGCGACGGCAACACGCCGCACAACACGCGGCACGACGAACGGTTCCGCCAGGTCCACGGCGCTTCGTATCGTCAGGTCTTCGATCTTGCCGACTGGGACCAAGGCCGGGCCACCAACGCGCCGGGACAATCGGGACAGCCCGGCAGCCGGCACTACGACGACTTGGTGCCCCTGTGGGCTGAGGAACGCTATTTCCCCTTGGCCTTCTCGCGCGTCAAGGTGGAAGAGGTGGCGGCCCATCGGCTGCTGTTGGTCCCGCGTTGAAAAAGTTTTCGGGCGGACTGACGATCAGGACGCGCACGTCCATCACGTTCGTATGCGTTGGCCCGGTGCGGATCAGGTCTCCGGCGGCAGCAAAGAACGGGTAGGCGTCGTGGCGTAGCAGGTGGTCGGCGGCACGGAGGCCCAGGGCGGCGGCGCGGCGCCAGGTAGCGCGGTCGGCGATGGCGCCGGCGGCATCGGTGGGACCGTCTTCCCCGTCGGTGCCGGCGCACAGCACCGTAATGCGTTCCAGGCCGGCGTCGCCAAGATATTGAAGCGCGGCGAGGGTAAATTCCTGGTTGCGGCCCCCGCGACCGGCTTGGGGACCCAGGGTGACGGTTGTTTCGCCGCCACTCAGCAGGCACGCCGGCGGCGCGACCGGTACGCCTTGATCGCGGATGCCGCGAGCAACGCCCGCCAAGGCCACGGCGACGTGTCGGGTTTCCCCCTCGAGGTACGAGCCGAGGTTGACGACGTGGTAGCCCATCGCGGCGGCGCGGGCCTGGGCGGCGGTCAGGGCCTTGGCGTTGTTGCCGATGACCAGGTTGCGGACGTTGTCGGGCAGCGCCTTGGGCGTCTCGTCGATCTGCCCCTCCCGGCCGCGGCGAAGATGTTCGCGGACAGCGATCGGCACCTGCTCGAGCAAGCCAAAGTCGGCGAGCACGTTCCAGGCGTCGGCGAAGGTCGTGGGATCGGGCGTCGTGGGGCCAGAGGCGATCACGTCGAGCGGATCGCCGACCACATCGGAAATAATGAGGCTGACGAGCAACCGCCCGCGGAACGCCTGGGCCAGCCGGCCGCCCTTGACGGCGCTGAGGTGTTTGCGCACGGCATTCATCTGATGAATGGTGGCCCCGCAGGCGTGGAGCAGTTTCGTGACCTGTTGCTTGTCGGCCAAAGTGATGCCCGGCACTGGAGCGGGCAACAGAGCTGAGCCGCCGCCAGAGAGCAGGCAGA
This sequence comes from Gemmataceae bacterium, assembly GCA_025056835.1. Lineage (GTDB taxonomy): Bacteria > Planctomycetota > Planctomycetia > Gemmatales > Gemmataceae > JANWVS01. Next base: position 2,402 of record JANWVS010000555.1, read on the forward strand.
CAGCCACATCGCCTGGCTGGAGCGTCTCGACCAAGGCGAGCTGCTCTAAGGTGGCGGCCACG
>JANWVS010000556.1 GCA_025056835.1 Gemmataceae bacterium
CATTGTTATGTTCGTCGTCATCGGCGTCTCGATCGTCGTCTGGGAACCATTGGTGCTGTTGCTGGCGTTCTACATTTACACAGCGTGCAAACAAGAGTGGTTGGCTCTGGCCGCCGCCAGTCGCGACGAAGAATTGTTCGGGTATGACACCGCCGCGGAGTTTGCGGACAACGACAAAGACGACACCGCAGCATCGCGTCCCGAGCGGCCCGGGCCGCTGGCCCGATGGCTTCATCGCCGCCGTCAGCTCAAAATCCAACGTGAACAACAACAACGAGCCGCCGATGAACGCCGCATGGACCAACTCCTACAAAAAATCAACGAGCGCGGCTCGGCATCGCTCACCGACGAGGAACGCCGCTTCATGAAGCGCGTTGCCGAATGGTACAAAAACCGTCGCTAGCCCCAAACCACAACAGGCCCCCACGGATGATCCAACCCCGCACCCTCAAAGGTTTTCGCGACTATCTGCCCGACTTGATGATCCCTCGGGAATGGATGCTCGAACAAGCTCGCAAGGTGTACCGCTCGTACGGTTTTGCGCCGATCGACACCCCCGCCTTGGAATATGCCGACATCCTGTTGGGTAAAGGCGGAGCCGAAACCGACAAGCAGCTGTATCGCTTCACCGACCACGGCGGTCGCGATGTCGCCCTTCGCTTCGATCTGACCGTTCCTTTCGCTCGTTTTGCGGCCGAGCATATCGCCACGCTGGGGGTGCCGTTCAAGCGTTATCACATGGGTCCCGTCTGGCGTGGCGAAAACACGCAGCGCGGCCGCTACCGCGAATTCTGGCAATGCGACTTCGACACGATCGGTACCACCTCCAATGCTGCCGACGTTGAGACTGCCTTGGTGATCCACGACCTGATGACCGCCCTTGGTATGGAACGGTTCGAAATTCGCATCAATAATCGACTACTCCTCAACGGCGTCTTGCAACAGTTCGGTCTGTCTGAGCTTGCCGCCGCGGTCTTACGTACGCTCGATAAACTCCCCAAGATCGGCCGTGAGGCGACTTCGGTTGAATTGGTTCGGAGCGTCGGCATTACCAGCGAACAGGCGAACAAGGTGCTCGATCTGGCCTCCACCAGTGGTACTAATGCGGAAGTGCTCGACCGAGTCGAACACGATTTCGGCAGCCAGCCGCAAGTGGCGGAGGGACTTGCTCGACTGCGACAGCTTCTCGACGCCGCACGGGAGGCCGGCATCCCCGAACGGCGGCTGCGGATCGACTTGGCGATCTGCCGCGGCCTGGATTACTACACCGGCACGATCTACGAGACCTTTCTGACCGACCTGCCCCAGATCGGCAGTGTCTGTTCCGGCGGCCGTTATGACGACTTGGCCAGCCTCTACACCAGGCAAAAACTTCCCGGAGTCGGCGCCTCTCTCGGTCTCGACCGCCTGCTCGCTGCCCTGGAAGAGTTGCAACTGCTCACTAAGGTTTCCACGCCGGCGCCTGTCCTGGTGGTCCAATTCAGCCCCGACTATATCGGTCGATACCAAGCGCTGGCTCGGCAGCTTCGCGCCGACGGCATTGGGGTCGACGTGTTTCCCGAACCCAAAAAAATCGGGGCCCAGCTTCAATACGCCGAAAAACGCGGTTTCCGCCTCGCAGTGATTGCCGGTCCGGACGAATTCACGCAAGGCGTCTGCAAACTCAAAGACCTGGCCCAACGCGCCGAGACGACCGTGGAGCAACGGCTAATTGCGGCAAAGGTGAAACAGTTGCTCAGCAATTGAAGCGGCTTATCGGGCGTCGTACCCTCAGCGTGCTCCGCTTCGATCGCGGACAAAGCCGGCGGCTTGGCGTTGGCTGGCCTCAAGGTCCGGCCGGCGGCCGTAGGTATCGCCGGTGCGGGAAGCGTCGCTGGTTGGCCGTGACCGCTCCCCCACCGTTTTGGGCAGCGCCAGCTCCTGTAAGCGGACGGTCAAATCGGCCGCCACGTTGGCGCGGCGGAGGAACAGCAGAGCGAAGCAAGTGTCGGGGACGCCGGGATGGGCTTCGCGCCAGGAGCCGTCGTCGCGCTGGTGGGCGACAATGATGGGTGCGCCCCAAGCGTACCAATCTTTGCCGCCGATTTTTTCCAGGTCGTAAGCCACGGCGACGCGCTCGAGGCTCCAGAGATAATAGAGGTCTCCCCACGAATTAGCGCCGACGATTCGGCCGCGCTCGCCGCTAAATGCCTTCTGCTTTTGCTGGATCTGGCGAATTTTCTCCCGCAAGACTTTCCGCTCCTGAGCGTTGGCTTGCAGCATCTGTTTCTCAAGCTCTTGGAGCAGGCGTACGACATTCGCTGACTCGGAATCATGGATCGTCTTTTCGCCCGGGTTGCCGATACGACTGCCGACAAAGCGCAAGGCTCGTTCGATGGCTTCATCGCCTTCGGAAAGTTTGGCGTTGTGCTGGCTGCCGCGGCCAGTGGCCAACCCCAATAGCCCGGCACATGTCATCGAGT